>JBHELP010000161.1:0-3562 GCA_046263035.1 Candidatus Dormibacteria bacterium
GTGTCAACGGCGTGCTTGTCGGCCCTGGCCCGTCGGAGCAGCATAAGAGCAGGTCAGCCGTAAGATATCTCGGGCTCGTAGCTCAGCGGTCAGAGCGGGGGACTCATAATCCCTTGGTCGCAGGTTCGATCCCTGCCGAGCCCACCAAGCCGCGCCCGCTGGCCGGCACGGCCCGTCCTCAGCCGAGGAATTTGAGGAGGAGGGAGACGGAGGCGGCGATGCCGATGGCGATGACCGCCTTCCTCACCAGGTCGCGGCCGAGCTGCTTGGCGAGGGCGGCGCCGCCCACGCCACCGGCGATCGAACCGATGGCCATGAGGATGGCATCGGTCCACAGGACGGCGCCGCGGGCAGCGAAATACACGGCGGCCACGCCGTTGATGGCAATGGCCAACAGGTTCTTGAGGCCGTTCATCTCGTGAATGTCGGTGAGACCGATGATGGCCAGGGCAGCCAGCATCATGATCCCGATGCCGGCCCCGAAGAACCCGCCGTACACGCCGACGAGGAGCTGGAAGACCACGGCGGCGACGGTGAACCCGGTGGTGCGCTCCCCCGCCAGGCTGCGGCGTGAGATCCGCCTCGACAGCGGCTCCTGCACACCGAGGAGGACGGTCGCCAGGAACACGAGCACCGGCGCCAGGCCCTCGAACACGCGCTGGGGGGTGCGGAGCAGCAGGACGGCGCCGATGATCCCGCCGAGCAGCGACGGGACGCCGAGCAGCACGAACACCGATCGCTCGGGCAGGTGCCGGCGGAAACCGACGGCGGCGCCGAAGCTGCCCGGCCACAACCCGACGGTGTTGGTGGCGTTGGCTGTCACCGGGGCGATGCCCACCCAGACCAGCGTCGGGAAGGTGAGGAGGCTGCCGCCGCCGGCGATCGAGTTCACGAACCCGCCGACCATGGCGACGATCAGGACAAGCCCATGCTTCCAGGGCGCGATGGCGGCCAGGGTGGCGGGATCCATCCCTCGACGGTAGTGATCCCGAGCCCGGCCACCCGGCTCGGGCACTAAGCTCCCGCCCCGCTATGAGCGCAGCGCGCTCCCCCGCCACCCTGTTCGACGTCCTCCACGCCGCTCCCGGGGAGCGGCTTGCCGTGGTGGATCCGTCCGCCGAAGACGGCGCCGTCACCTACGACTCCTTGCGCCGGTGGGTGGCCGACCTGGCCGGTTCCCTGGTCGCTTCCGGCGTCGGTCCAGGCGACCGCGTGGCCATCGCGCTGCCGAACGGCCTGCCAGTGCTGGCTGCCCTCCTGGCCGTCTCGGCGGTGGGCACGGCCGCTCCGCTCAACCCGGCGTACCGCTACGAGGAGTTCCGCTTCTACCTGCAGGACACCGGAGCCAGGCTGATCATCCTCCCTGAAGACGGCGCCGAGGACGCCCGCCGGGCGGCGGCCGACTGTGACATCCCGGTGGCCACCGTCGAGGCGCTCGTCGCGGCCGCGCCCTCCCGGCGGGGCCCCGGTCGGCAGCCGGCTCCGGAGGACGTCGCCCTGGTCCTGCACACCAGCGGCAGCACCGGCCGGCCCAAGCGGGTCCCGCTCCGCCACCGCAACCTGGTCGTTTCGGTGGCCAACGTCATGGAGACCTACCAGCTGGCTCCCGACGACGTCTCCCTCTGCGTGATGCCGCTGTTCCACGTCCACGGACTGGTGGCCAGCGCCCTCGCCACCCTCGCCTCGGGCGGGTCGGTGGTCGTCCCCACCGCCTTCAGCCCCTTCTCGTTCTGGCGCCTGGTCCGGACGCACGGCGTCACGTGGTACTCGGCCGTCCCCACCATCCACCAACTCCTCCTGGCCCGCCTCGGCGCTGACCGCCCTCAGGGCGCCGAGGGCCTCCGGTTCATCCGCTCCTGCAGCGCTGCCCTCCCGCCCGATGTGATGGCCCAGATCGAACAGCGCCTCGAAGTCCCCGTTCTCGAGGCCTACGGGATGACCGAGGCCGCCCACCAGATGGCCTCCAATCCCCTGCCTCCGGGCGACCGCAAACCGGGCACGGTCGGGCCGGGGACCGGGGTACGCATCGGGATCCTGGGCCCCGACGGAAGGGAGCTCCCTGCCGGCCAACCCGGCGAGGTCGTGATCGCCGGGCCCAACGTCATCGACGGCTACGAGGACAACCCGGCGGCCAACGCCGACTCATTCGTGTCGGGATGGTTCCGCACCGGGGATCAGGGGATGATCGACGATGACGGCTATCTGCGCCTCACCGGGCGCATCAAGGAATTGATCAACCGGGGGGGCGAGAAGATCGCTCCCCGAGAGATCGACGACGTGCTGCTGTCGCACCCCGCGGTGGCTGAAGCAGTGGCCTTCGGTGTGCCCCACCCGGTGTGGGGCGAGGAGGTAGCGGCGGCGGTGGTGCTCCGCCACACCGTCTCCGACTCCGAGCTGCTGGCCTGGTGCCGGGAGCGGCTGGCCGCCTTCAAGTGCCCCGGACAGCTGCACATCGTGGAGGCCATCCCTCGGACGGCCACGGGCAAGGTCCAGCGCCTGAGCGTGGCCGCCCGCTTCTCCCCCGGCTCTCCCTCGGCGTGAGGTTCGTCGTCGCCGGGGCGGGGGCGGTCGGGGGTTACCTGGGAGCCCGACTGGCCTCGGCGGGCGGCGACGTCACCCTGCTCGCTCGCGGCCCCCACCTGGCTGCCATGCGGGAACAGGGCGTGCGTGTCACGAGCCCGGATGGCGACTTCGAGGCGCGGCCGGCGGTGGCGTCCGACCCCGAGGCGATCGGCCCAGCCGATGTAGTCGTGCTCGGGGTGAAGGCCCACAGCCTGCCTGACCTGGTGCCGCACCTCGGCCCCCTCCTCCACGCCGACACGGTGGTCATGAGCACCCAGAACGGAATCCCCTGGTGGCTCACGCCGCTGGAGCGGGTGGACCCACGAGGAGTGATCTCCGGCGCCATCGAGGCCCATCGTGTGGTGGGCTCGATCATCTATTTCTCAACCGAGGTAGCCGAACCCGGGGTCATCCGCCACATTGAGGGGAGCCGCATGTCGCTGGGCGAACCGGGCGGAGGACGCTCGGAGCGATGCCAAGCCATTGCCGCCGCGCTGCGGGAGGCAGGGCTCCGTTGCTCAGTCACTGCCCATCTGCAAGAAGAGGTCTTCGTCAAGCTGATGGGTAACGCCGCCTTCAACCCCATCAGCGCCCTGACCGGGGCCACCCTGGCCGAGATGGCCCGACACCCTGACGTGTCCGCGCTGGCCCGGGAGATCATGGCCGAGGTCGAAGCGGTGGCCGCCGGACTCGGGCTGCGGCTGCCCGTGTCGATCGAGCGGCGAATGGCTGGGGCCGAGGGGGTAGGCGAGCACAAGACATCCATGCTGCAGGACCTGGAGGCGGGACGGCCCCTCGAGCTGGAGGCGATCGTGGGGGCCGTGGTCGAACTGGGGGAACGGCTCGGGATTGAGACGCCCCACATCAGGGCCGTCTACGCCTGCGCCAAGCTACGAGCCGACCGCCGGTAGGACCCGTCCCGCCCGGACAACCGGCCGGCCGTCTTTACCGAACCTTTGCCTCCACTCCCTCGATGCTTGGTACGCCGAAGCGGACACTG
>JBHELP010000162.1:0-4520 GCA_046263035.1 Candidatus Dormibacteria bacterium
TCGGCGGCGCTCCCGGCGATCCCGTCCGGCGGGGGCTCCTCGATCTGGGAGCCGCCGCAGGCGCTGAGCAGTGCGACCACCACGACGGTGAGATGACGGCGGCGAACCTGCATGACCGCCGGAGATTATCGCCGCCGGACACACGCCGGCAGCCGCCGGTCAGGTGAGCCGGCTGATGCGGCTGGTGCCCGCCACATAGAGGGAGTGGTCGGGCGCCTGCCGGACGTCCAGGGTGCAGTCCGCCGAGCCGTGGCCCACCGAGGCATGGGGACTCCCCGGGCTGAGCACGAGCATGCCCTGGTTCAGGGTGCAGAAGACGAAGCGACCGGCGTAGGCGGCGGGGCCCGCGGCGTCCACGAAGGCGGCCCCGGTGGGAACGACCGTGCTGCTCTCGCTGCTCCAATCCGGCCCGGCCAGGCCTGCCGGGCAGGCGGGATAGGGCGGGATGACATGGCCGTACCCGTAGCAATACGGCCAGGGATGGCCGCCTCCGCGGCTGATGGTCTCGACGAGGTCATACCCGCTACCCGGTGCGCCGGCTTCCCCGGACGGCCCGTTGTCGGTGATCCGCAGCGCCCCCGTGGCCGAGAAGGCGATACCGAAGGGATTGCGCAGACCGAAGGCCCACACCGGGTTGCCCGCGCCGAACGGGTTGTCGCCCGGCACCGACCCGTCAGGGTTGTAGCGGAGCACCTTGCCGCGCACGTCAGAGGTTCGCTGGGGAACCGGCGGCGAGGGCCCGGCCGGTGGGGACGGTACCGAGTGCTCGTCGCCCAGGGTGACGTAGAGCTTACCGTCGGGTCCGAAGGCGATCCGGCCACCCTTGTGGCAGCAGTCGGCGCCGCTGGGATACTGGAGGAGCTGCGTGGGCTCGATGCCGGTGCCGGCGCAGTCGAACCAACGCACCACCGCCTGGTGGCTGCGATCCGACTGGGAATAGAACGCATAGACGTAGTGGTCCTGGGCGAAGGCCGGGCTGAGGGCGAGACCGAGGAGCCCGCGCTCGCTGTACCCCCCGCCACTCTCGCTGGTCACCGTGCTCACCGTGGCAAAGCTGCGCGCGGTGCCCCCCTGGAAGACGCGAACCGTTCCCGAACGCTCGGCGTAGAAGAGCCGGCCGTCCGGCGCCGGCGCCAGAGCGGTGGGAAAGGAGGCGGCGATCGAGCTGGGCACATGCTCGACGCCGGGGGCGGGGCAGCGGCCGCCGGTCGGGGCGGCCGGCGCACCCGCCGCGGTGGCGGTGGCGGCCGCCGGCGAGGGACTCGCCGTCGTCGCTGTCGACCCGGGGCTGGGTGAGGCCGGCCGCGCCACCGGTGAGGGCACCGAGGTGGATCCACCGCAACCGGCCAGGGCGCCCAGCGCGATAAGCCTCATCACGCGGACGCCACTCATCGTGCTCACTGTGGCACAGGAGGGGGGTGGTGGCAGGGCCGGGGAGGCGGCCCCGCCACCGTTGAGAGGGGAGCCGCTACAGGCCGAAAGCCGGCAGCTCGTCGGCGGGGGCCGGCCCGACAGCATCCCCGACGGGAAGCACGTCCGGGCCGGGCGGGAGAAGGTCGCTCCGCAACCCGGGGGCCGCCGGCGGCTTGAGCGCCGGCCTGTCGGGGAGCACGGTGACCACGTCGGCGGTGAGATGGGTCAGGCTGTCCTGGGCTCCGGCCGCCCGGATCCGGCTGTCCTTGGTGATGGCCGCGCGATCGGCGGCATCCCTGCCCTTGTAGTACTTGGTCCCACCGGTCAGGGTCACGGTGAGCAGGCGGCCGTCACGTCCCACCAGGCTGACCGTGTCACCGCTGATGTCGGTCACCCGACCCCCGAGCGCGGGCACGACCACGGTGATCGCCCCGGCGGCCACGGTGCCGGTGCCCGGGGCGGTCGAGGGTGTCGAGCCCGCGGCTGCCCTCACATGGACGATGTCACCAACATGGAGGTCGCTGAACTTGATGGTGTCGTGCTCTCGGTGATAGGTGGTCGCGTCGCTGGTGGTGACGGTCTCCGCACCCGGCTCGGTGCGCAGGGTGAGCGACGATCCGTTGATGGCGGTGATGGTGCCACCGGTCATCAGCGCTCGCCGGACCGCACCTCCGTGATGGCCCTTGCGTGCCGCCGAGGCATCGGGCCCGGCCGGTGCCCCGGGCGCGGCGGTGGGACTGGGGCTCGGCGAGGTCGCGGCGGTGACCGCCACCATCGCCCCCACGCCGATCCCGACGGCGAGCCCGCCGATGGCGATCCGTCGGGTTCCCCGGGTGAGTTGCAGGGGCCAGGACATCATGAGTTACCTCGTTGTGGTGGCTGCTGTCCTCCCCGCCGGCGGTCGCGGGGGGTGATCACCCCACCATACGACGCCTTCCTTTCAAGAACATGACGGGCCGTCCACGAAGGCAACGGCCATCTGCCGCCCAGGGGGCCGGTTGTGCAGTGCGGATGTGCAATGGAGGTACAGATCCCGCGCAATTCCCCTGTAGCTGGGACCGACGGAGAGATCCGCTCGCGGCTCTGAGCAGACAGAGGTACCGGCCGATAGAGTGGGTACGGAACCGTACCAATCGACGTCCCTTGGAGGGTTGCACAGTGGCATCGACAGACGGCGACGGCCACCACAAGGGATCGGGTTCGGACAACCGGATACTCGACGCGCTCCCGGAGCAGGACCTCGACCGGCTCAGCGCTCAGCTCACCCCGGTGGATCATGCCGTCACCACCGTGCTCTCCGAACCTGGATCAGAGATCGACAGTGTGTACTTCCCGCTCGACGGAGTGGTGTCCCTGGTCACGCCTCTTGCGGAGGGGGCTGTCGTCGAGGTCGCCACCATTGGAAACGAGGGAATCGTCGGGGTCCCCCTGGCCCTGAGCCGTGGCATCGCCACGGTCCGGGCGGTCTCCCAGGTGAGCGGCCGATCCCTGCGCATGCCGACCAGTCTCTTCATCACCGAGGTGCAGCGCGGCGGAGCTCTGGGCGCGCTGGTGCAGAGCTACGTGGCCGCACTCTTCACCCAGGTGGCCCAGGCCTCCGGCTGCAACCGGCTGCACAGCAATGAGCAGCGCCTCAGCCGGTGGCTGCTGATGAGCCACGACCGCGTCGGTCGCGACGACTTCCCCATCACCCAGGTCTTTCTCGCCCAGATGCTGGGCTCGCGTCGGGCCACGGTCACACTCTCCGCCGGGGTGCTGCAGGGCAGGGGGCTGATCCGCTACCGCCGTGGCCAGCTCACCATCGTCAACCGCGAGGGCCTGGAGAGAGCCGCCTGCTCCTGTTACCGGATCATCAAGGACGAGCTCGACAGCGTGGTCGGTCGCGCCCTCAGGCCCTTGGAGCCACACGCTCACTGAGGAGCCGATACCAGGCATCCCGCTCGAGGGCGATGGGGCCGTCATGAACTGCCCTGAGGTCAGCCCACGAAGTGATAGCGGGTGAAGTTGACGAAGAAGGCGACCATGACCGACAGCATCACCGCCACCATGGCCCGCCACGCACGCTGGTTGGTGATGACCACGGCCGCCACCACGAAGACGGGAAAGATCACCGCCGAGAATCGCCCCGCGCTCATCATCGGGCTGTAGCCGTTCTCGTGGAACCAGAGGGGAACGGCAAGGGCCGCCGTATAGAGCGTGTAGCTCAGCGGTAGCCGCCGCCACATGAGGGGAAGCAGAGCCAGCACCGCGAGCCCCACGGCCAGGTTGGCCACCTCCTCGGGGTGGCGGCCGCCGGCGATCGCCCCCAGGCTGTGGCTCAACACCGTCCAGGGCGCGGCGGGGTGCACCGACCAGTAGCGGCTCTCGACGGCGAAGAACCCGCCCTCGAGGCTTGTCTGCCGGCCGAGATAGAGGAGGAGCAGACCGAAACTCAGCAGGGGCAGGAGTACCGCGGCGTGGATGGGGGTGGGACCCCGTGCCAGACCGCCCCGCCGGCGTTCCCGCATGTCCATGACCGCCTCCACCAGCAGCGGCACCATGAGCGCCAGCCCCTGCAGTCTGCAGGCGGTGGCCAGCCCCGCGCACACCCCGGCGACCAGGAACCGGCGGCGGCGGGCGGCCAGCACGGTGGCGACGCTGAGCATGAGGAAGAGGGCCTCGGTGAAGGGCGCCAGAAGGAAGAAGGCAAAGGGAGCGCAGGCGATGCCGATGACGGTGCGGCGGGCCACCCTGCCCTCGAAGTCGGCGGCCACCAGCCGGTGCAGCAGCACCAGGGCCACGAAGAGGGCGGCCGTGCTGACCAGAAGTCCGGCCAGGCCGTACGCCCCGCCCAGGAGCACCCCCACCGTACGGATGGCATCCGGATACAGGGGAAAGAAGGCGGCATCGGCGGGATGGGCGCCATAGCCCGCCTGGGCGATCAACTGGTACCAGAGCCCGTCATCACGCTGCCAGGGACCCACCACGGCCCCCGCCAGAGTGCCGGGGCGATCGACGAGGCTGCTCAGCAAGGCGGGCGAAGCCGCCTGCATCGGCCCCGCGAGAAGCCAGCCGGCCAGCCCGAGGAGCAACCGCTCCGCGACAACCAGCACCGCCGCCAGCCCGAC
>JBHELP010000163.1:0-2545 GCA_046263035.1 Candidatus Dormibacteria bacterium
GAGCAGCACCACCCCGTCGTCCGGCACGGCCAGATCGATCCGGAGGCTGTCACGAACGATGAAGGTTGGGTCGAGCCTGGTGGTGAGGTTACCGGGCACCGGTCGTATCCGGAGATCCGTTCGAGGCGCTCGTGACGTCCAGGCTGGGAGGCCCAGCCGGTCATCCTTCCGACCGCCGGCGGCCCACACGTCAGAGGCGCGCCCCAGGATCACCATCGCGCCTCCCCGGCGCAGGAAGCGTTCGAGCTCGTCGGCCTCATCCCTGCCGAGCGGACGTGAGGCGGAAAGTGCCAGCAGGGCATCGTGGTGGCCCAGGTCGTCCGGGCCGGCATGCTCACGAACCACCAGAGATGGGAAGCGTGAGAGGGCTGCGAGTACGGCCGCATCCATGCCATCCCGCGAGTCGGTGGTGAGCACGAGCACGGAGGTCCGGGCCTCGTCGGCCGACTCCGAGTAGAGCGCTGGCTCGCCGCCCCCTGTCATGGCGGCTATTGTGGCGACTGGATCAGCCGGAGGACTTCTCTGTGGCCGCTTCCCGAAGCAGGGCCTCCTCGATCGTGCACGCCGGATCGGATTCCATATGGGGCCGGAGCCGGTCGGCGGCCTTCCGCAGGGCCTCGGTCACCTCCTGGCCATCCCGCCCCTTGCGCTCTGCTTCGGCACGGGCCGCCAACAGATGCCTCCACGTCGCCGCGCCTGCGGGCAGGTACTCCGTGTCCCATTCGTGGGGCGGCCCGCAGATCAGCACGTCGGGCAGCCCCAGGCCGGCGAGGCGATGCTTCTCGCGCCCCAGTGCCTCCATCTCGGCGAGGAACTCCGGGTCGGGCGACATCAGGCTCCCGTCAGTGGACGTTCACGTGGTCGCCGAACCACCCGAAGATGTTGAACCCGCCATAGATGAGAAAGGCCAGCACCAGCAGCACGACGATGAGAAGCACGATGGCCATTCCGCCGCCACCGCCCCCACCGTCGACCACCACCGGTTCCGCCACGGCCGGACCGTAGTAGCGATGGCGAACGAATCCACCGCCACCGAAGAGCACGGCCACCATGGCGATGATGAGAACAATGAGAAGAAGTGTGCCCATGGCGCCAACCCCCTGATGATATTGACGATATCAGGAAGTCTACCACTGCACCACGGGCCACGCTGACCCTGCCCACGGCTTGTAACGGAGTTGTCATCGTCCCACTGAGAGACGAAGGCAAGACGCGCCGCCATCGATCGCTTGGCGGAGGGAAAGGGATTCGAACCCTTGGGCCTGTGACAGCCTGCGGTTTTCAAGACCGCCCCGTTCGACCACTCCGGCATCCCTCCGAGGCCTAGTCTCGCACGAGCCATATACTGAGGTGCCCGGGGAGGTGGCTGAGAGGCTGAAAGCGCCCGCCTGCTAAGCGGGTAAGGGGTTTTAAGCTCCTTCGGGGGTTCGAATCCCCCCCTTCCCGCCATTGCCGAGGCCGGCGATGGCCTCGAAGGCCTGATGCAGTGCCGCCTCTCCGGCGGTGAAGCAGAGGCGCACATGATCCGGGGTGGCGAAGGCGATCCCGGGAGTGATGAGCACCCGGCGCTCGGCCAGGGCCTGAACGTAGGCGATGGTGTCCGGCCAGGGGCTTCGCGCCCAGAGGTACAGGGCCCCCTCGGGCGGGGCGACATCCAGGCCCGCCGCCAGGGCCCCGGCGTGGGCGAGATCGCGCAGGCGCTGATGGGGCGCGGTGTCGACGTCCCAGGACTCGAGATGGACCAGGGCCCGCTGCGCTGTCGCCGGGGCGCTAACGAAGCCAAGCGCTCGCATGCAGACCTCGAGGCCCCGTTCCACCCGGTCGCCGCCCAGTGACGGATGAAGGGCGAGATAGCCGATGCGCTCGCCGGCCAGGCCCAGATCCTTGGAGAAGGAGCGGGCGAGAAGGCTGTGCTCGTATATAGAGAGGACGTCGGCGGCTGCGGCGGGTGGGTAGAGGATCCGGTGGTAGACCTCGTCGGCGATCAGGATCACCCGCCGGTTGTGACGCCGGCGATGGTCCTCCAGCAGAGTGGCGATCTCCCGCAGCTCGTTCTCCGTCAGCACGTGGCCACTGGGATTGCACGGGCTGTTGACGATGATCGCGGCGGTTCGCGCATTCAGGGCCGCCGCCACGGCCTCGATGTCGACGCTGAGGTCCTCGCGGGTCGGAACCGGGACGAAGAGCGCGCCCGAGGTCTCACAGTACAGCCGGAACTCGCTGAAGTAGGGGGTGAGCGCGATCACCTCGTCACCCGGATCCACGAAGGTCCGAAGCGCCAGCATGATCGCCCCCGCCGCCCCGATGGTCATGGCGATGTTCTGGGCGGTGATGCCGTCGTGGCCCACATCGGCGGCGGCCCGTTCACGGAGCTCGGGGTAGCCGAGGTTGGGCATGTAGGCGAAGCGTCCGCTCCGGCGCTCGGCGCCGGCGGTGGCGAAGGCCTGACGGACCGCCTCGGTGGGCTCGAGAGGCTGGCCGAGGGCCAGGTCGGCCACGGCGTCCTCACCGTGCAGGGCCCGCAGCCTCCGGCCCTCCAGGAACA
>JBHELP010000164.1:0-10459 GCA_046263035.1 Candidatus Dormibacteria bacterium
GCCGCGCCCGCCCGGGCCGCCGCCCGCACCACGTCCTGGGTGCTCGGCGTGCGGGCCAGCACCCGGAGATGGAAATCAGGAAACGCGGCTCGCCCTGCCGCCAGCACCATCACCATGGCCTCCGGCTCGAGGTCTCTCGCAGCGGGCATTGTGGGCAATCATTGTCGCTGCTCCGGTGACGGTCCTCGGGGGCCAGGGCCCAACTCGACGACAAACCCACCGGACGGCGCCTTTGGGGCCGGGGCCCAACCCGACGACAAACGAGGGCAGACGGCGCGTTCGGGGCCTGTCTTGACGCGGGCCGGCGATGATCATAGGATCTCCCAGGGACCGTCCCGATCGCCGAATGCCGTTTCAGGGAGGGGTGCATGATCCAGGAGACCTGCCGCCAGATCGGCGAGCTCAAGGTGCGCTGGTTGACGGAACACGAGGAGCGCTATGCGCGTCGCGAGAAGATACGCCGCATCGACGAGCTCATCAACGAGTTCGAGTTGCTCAACCTGGCAGAGGAGCCGTTGGTTCCAGCGGAGCTCACGGCGCAGGTGACCATGCTACTTCGCCGCGAGAATCACGAGATCTCCCGGCGGCCCCTCGAGGCGGTCAGCATCCTGGACTGGATGGATGCGCTCTATGACGTGCAGGACAGTCTGATGATCGAGGTCGAGGACGACATCGAATAGGCCGACGCCCCTGAACGTCGACGCGTAGGAGAATGCTGCGCGGGGGCCACGCTGCGCTATAACCCTGGCTCGTGGCCACGAAGAGGGAAGCGCAGAAGGGGTCACGGCGCCCCGTCGACGAGCTGATGGGCCAGGAGCCCGAGGTCATCGCCCAACGCGCCGAAGGCGTCGGCGAGGAGAGGCTTGACCGCAGCGCCGCCGACATCCTCATCACCGGGGTCATAGGGGGTGTGGAGGTCTCCCTCGGGGGGATGGCCGCGATGCTGGTGCTTGGTTCCTCCATGGCGGCCGCGCCCTCTCTCCACCTCTACGGGGGCCTGGCCCTGGCCGGCCTGGTCTTCCCCATCGGCTTCCTGTTCGTCATCCTGGGCCGCTCGGAGCTGTTCACCGAGAACTTCCTCATACCCGTCGTGTCGGTGGTCAACCGGCAGCGTTCGATCGGCTCTCTCGCCGAGCTGTGGAGCCTCTCCTGGGTGGGCAATCTTCTGGCCTCGGCCTTCATGGCACTGCTGCTCTCCATACCCCATGCCATTGGGGACCCCATCCGCGATGGCTACACAGCCTACACCGCCCACAAGCTCGACGTCCCCGTCCTCGGCATGTTCGTCTCCGCCATCCTCGCCGGCCTGGTCATGACCGTGCTCACCTGGCTGGTCCTGGCCATCCGCCATCCTGTGGGCAAGATCGTGGCCATCTGGGCAGGCGGTTACGTGCTCTTCGCCTCCAACCTCTCCCATGTCATCGTCAGCGCCACTGTGGTCATGGTCGGGCTGGGCCCGAGTGGCCACAGCGTTCGGGATGCCGCGATCTTCCTGCTCGTCGCCACCGCCGGCAACCTGGTCGGCGGGGTGGGTTTTGTCACCCTCTTCCGCCTGGCGCAGGTCTGGGAGAAGCAGCGGCGCGGCTGAACTTATGGGCTGGCGTGGTAGGCCGGAGGAGGGCGGTGCAGTACACCGTCCACAGCGGCATGCTTGACGGGGAGCGCTGGTCGCGGCCGTCGTCGGCGACCGGCGTCCCCCACGGACCGCTAGACCTCGTCACGGAACCGCCGGTTGAGGAAGCGCCCCAGCAGCGCGAGATTGAAGAAGAAGGTTGCCACGAGGATCACGATCATCCAGGTGGGATAGATGTTGTGTTCCTCCACGCGAGGAGGAGCTGAGGGCTTCATTGTCTGGGGAGATGTGGGCGGTGACCCCGGTGGCGAATCGACCACGGCGGCCGATGAGGAGGCTGGTGCGGCCGTCACCGGGGCACTCGACGCCTGGGCCGGCAGGAGCGTCATCAGCGCGACCACCACGATGCTCAGGACTGAGATGGAGCCTGAGCGGCCCCGGCAAGGGGCAGGAGTACGATCTTTCGACATGGGACGGCGCGTTCGCACCACGCTGCTGTGCACCGGTTGCATGATGGGGGCGTTGGGCGCCTGGCGGCCGGTCATGGCGGTCGATGTCCCGACATCGCCGCCGCCGCCGCCCGCCTTCCCGGCCCCGCCGCCGGCCGGAACGAACCCGGCCGCGCCCGTGTCACCGGGCGTGACCGCACCCGGGCCCCGAGGCCCGGCGGCGCCAAACCCACTGAGCCCGGGAAGCCAATCGCTGGCGCCCGGCGGCGCGCTGCCGCCGACCGCTTCTGCCCAACCCGGGTCGACGGAATCTCCGGACCCGCGCAACCTTCTGCCCGGCCCGGGTGGCATCGAGATGAAAGAGCCCATTCCGCCATGGTTCATCGCCATGACCGCACTGTCCGCGCTGGTGAGCGCGGGATGGCTGGCCATGACCCTATTCCGGCGGTCCGGGTACGCACGTGTCTGAGTTGCGGCCGGGGTAGGGGGCGGCAACATCCCAGTGGTGCTCGAAGACCAGCGCCTGCCCGGCGGCGAATCCCGCATGCTCGATGAGCAGGTAGGTGGGGAAGCGGCGTCCGTCCTGTCCGGGCTCCGTCATGGACACCAGCGCCACCTTACGATCGATCACCACCAGCTTGTACGGCAGCTGCGCGCCCACTCGAGCGTCCAGCCCGGCCGCCATGTATACCGCCAGCTCCTCCCGCGCAGGGCCGGCGTTGGATGAGAGCAGCGCGTCCGCCTCGTAGATCGCTCTCCCCCTCTCGATACGGTCAAGAGCGTCCAGATTGGCCTGGTCGGGGTTTCCCGACGTCCATACATAGGGTGGCTTGCTGAAGGTCAGCACCTCATGCTCGGCCCGGGCCAGCAGCTCGTCGTAGATCGTCTTGGTCTTGCCGGCGTCCGGCAGAAGGTGAACATAGGGCAGGGGTGCGAGCGCCGTCTCGGGCAGCGTCTGAGCGAGCACTTCCCGGGTCCGCTCCACCCGCTCCTCCAGATAGCGGAGCCGCTCGCGATGGAGGGTGCCCAGACGCTCGAGCACCTCATCCCGCCCCGGGGATGCCCAGGCGGCCACCTTGCCCGGCAGTTGCTCGGCAAGGCGTTTGACGGTGAGGCTCTTAAGCGCCGCGTAGGCGTTGGTCTGAGGCATCCTGGCCAGGCCGGACAGCGTGGCCGCCGTGCCCGAGCCGGCTGAGAGGAGCGCCGGCAGCAGCCGGGCCTCACCGGCGCTGAGGCCGACCTCCTCGAACTCCCGGCTCATCAGGTCGAGATCGGGCAGGGGAGGCGGTTTCGGGCCACCCCGGCGGCCCCCGCCGCCGTTTCCTGCCGCCGCCCCGTCCTCGTCTGCTCGCATGATTCCTATAAAGATATACGAAACTCTTGACAAGCGGCTCCCGGGCATGCCACACTTCCCAACGAAGACCACGAAGGGTGTACATCTCGGGAGCCGAGTGCACCCATCCGGGTGGAGGGCGAGGACATGGAGCGACTTCTTTCGACGGTTGGGCGATCGCGGGGCCGCAGAATCGCTCCGGTAGCTCTCTTCGTCATCGGTGGGCTCAGTCTGCTCGGCGCTTCCGTGGCATGGGCCTGCACCGCCCAGCCGGTTCTCGGCGCCCCGGATTCAGGCGGCGGTGGCTCGTCCGTCTCGCCCCAGTCGGGGCCGCAGGGCACGATCGTCACCGTCCAGGGGGCGGGCTTTCAGAACGCCGACGTGAGCATCCGCTGGAACAGCGTCGACGGGCCCTCACTGGGGACGGCCCGGGGACCCAACTTCTCCACCACGGTCACCGTGCCCCCGTCGAGCCCGGCCGGCTACGCCATCGTCGCCTTCCAGCGTGACGCCCTCGGCGGGCTCGGGCCCGTGGCCAGAGCACCCTTCCAGGTGACCGGCGACGCCGCAGGCTCACCAGGTGGTTCAGCGGCTGGAAGTGTCGCGGGCAGCGATCGGGCGAGGAACCCGGGCAACAACAGCACGGACGACGTCGCATCGCCGGCGACGGGCCGGCCGGCGGGAGCCGCCGCCGGCGCTCCCTCGCGGCGAGCCACGGGGGGCGCTCCCCCGCCGGTGACCACCGGTAAGGGCCCGGTCGGAGGCAACCTCTCGGGAGCCGTCCCGCGGCCCGCCCCGTCTGCGGGCACGATCGCAGGAGCGCCGGCGGTTTCCGTGCCCGCGAGCGAGGCCGCCGCCGAACGGCCCCGAACCGGCTCCAGCGCCAGCGTTCTGGGCGACCTGTGGAGCGGGTACGCATCCGGCACCACTTCCTCCACGCGGCTCCAGGACGTGCCACGATCGGACGCTCTGCCGACTGAGGCGATCCTCGGCGTCGGCCTCTTGGGCGGCGGGCTCGTGGCTCTCTTCGCCGGCTTCCTGGTGACCGACCTCACCCGGCGCCGCGCGACCGTCGCTGCCAATGTGGAGCGGAGGTAAAGCCGTTGGGATACTGCTTATAACCACGGCGATCCAGATCCGTCGACCCCAACTGGCCCGGCCCCAAGTCGCGAGCCGAGCGAGGATCGGACATCACCAATCGAAGGGAATACACACATGGCAAGACACAAGAGCGTTTCTCTGGCAGCAACCGGAGTCCTGGCCATCCTGCTGACGGCGGCGTCGGTCGCCTGGGCGTGCACCAGCTCCTCGGCCGACATGACCCTGTCCAACGCCACGGCAACCACCTGGGACCCCGATACAAACTGCGACGGCACGGCGGGCACGGGCGGAAAGGGCTGCAATTTCAGCACCTGCCCGCTGACCCAGAGCGACTGCACCCGACCGGTGAACGTCACTGGGAAGGGCTTCGAGAATACGGATATGACAAGCGGAACCACCACCCCGATATCGAGCGTTGATCTGTACTTCGTCAACACCGCCCTCCTGCTCACGGGCGTTGGAGGGAACGCGGAGCGCCTGGGGACCCTATGCAGGCAGGGAACCCTCCTTGCCTCGGGCGTACCGGTCACGAGTGCAACTTTTGGCCCCGTGTCGGTGACGCTGCCACCTACCGCAGCTGACCACGCCTATGGCGCTGACGCTGTCTGTGCTGTGTGGGTGCACACGCATACCCTGCCCGGTGGCATTACGGACACCCATGATTCTGGCCTGGGGAACCAGTACAACATCACCCCCGTCTAACACCCGGGAGGGAATGTGCCGGAGCCTGTCCCACGCAGGGTGCATGGGGCAGGCTCGTTCCCTTGTATGACTCATCTACCAATGATGCCTCCACTCAGGATGATGGCCGCCACTCTGATGTTCCTCGTGCTGAGTGCGTCAAGCGCAGGCTGGGTCCAGGCTGCCCCGGCCCCCACCGTTACCAATACATGGCTTGCTCAGGACAGCGGCACCACCGCCGACCTCAATGCCATCTCCTGCGCAGATGATATGCATTGCCATGCGGTGGGTCTAGGCGGCACAGTCATAGGCACGAGCGATGGTGGCGCTACCTGGGTGCCCGAAGACAGTGGAGTTACGGCGAATCTCACATCCATCTCGTGTGTCGATATCACCACCTGCTACGCCGTCGGCGGCCGCGGGGCGATCATTGCCACCACCGATGGGGGCGCGACATGGGACCAGCAAGACGTAGCGCTGCCTCCAAGCACGAGTACCGGACAGAAGGAGGGTATCTCCTGCTCGAGCCGGATTAGCTGCTATGCAGTCGACGGCTATGTTGGTCAGGAGGCTGAACTCTACACGCGCCTGCTGGTGACGCAGGACGGCGGAAGGACGTGGACAGTCGCCCAAACCTCCGGAGGCGTCTGGCACGCCATATCGTCGACGGGCCAATGCGATGCTTACGCTTCCGGCGGATTTAGCCATGCCGCAGAGATCAGCGGGGCTGTCGGCCTAACAGGAGATGGCGGCTTGACGCTGCGTCAAGAACCCACCGCCACCCGTGCGCGCCTGTTCGGGGTGGCCTTCACTGACCGCATTCATGGCTATGCGGTTGGCGAGGCCGACGCGGTGAGCCCAGCTGGGACCATCTTGAAAACCGTTGATGGCGGCGCCACATGGACTCCGCAATTGAGTGCAGGCGACATATCCACGTCGAACCTCATCGATCGGATCAAAACGTCGAACCCGATTGAGAAGCCCCGCCCCTCTTGGCATTCCGTCGCATTCAAAAATCCCATCAATGGCATTGTTGTTGGTGAGCGAGGCGTGATAATCACAACCGTTGACGGTGGGGCCATCTGGAGTGTCGAGAATCAGCCCGGCGGTGGGAACTGGACGAACGAACAGCTCAGCGGTGTGGCACGCCCTACAGAGAGCACGGCCTATGCGGTCGGCCTCAAGGGGACGATCCTCAAGTCGGCCAACCTCGCTCACGGCATCCCGCCCGCACCGATAGTGGAGCCGCCATCCGTGACGCCGCCCACATGCTCTCCGAGCTCCCCCTCCGTTCCCTCACCGACTGCAAATGGTGCGCCACCGGCGTCGCATCTTCATGCCCCCTCCGGCCCGCGCATGGTCTGGGTGAATTCGACGGGGGATGACGGTGGCCAGGGTGGAGACGCAGCCAGGGCCGCGTGCCAAGCCTCGACTGCGACCGCCGGCCCTGGAATTTGCACGCTGCGCCGCGCTCTCGAAGTGGCCAACGAATCCAGAGGGGTGACCATCAGGTTTGACCACACAGTCTTCACGTCCAAGGGGCCCACCCGCATTCCGGTGGATCCTGCGACGGCGAGCGGCAATGACAAGGGGCATTTGTCTCTTCTCAGCGGCGCCACCACCGTGGACGGCGAGCCCGACTGCCTTGCAGACCCGAGAAACCCCAACGGCGATGTCAGGCCGTGCGAGCCGGCTGATCTGATTGATGCGCAGAACGTCGACAGGCTACGACCCCGCGTGGCACTCGCTGCCGCCCCCGCGATTTTTGTCGGAAGAAGGGGGCTGCTACAGATCGGGCGCGACGAAGCTCCAGCCGACGATAACATCATCAAGGGGTTGATGATCTCCGGCGCCTTTCCGCTCAGGGGTGCCATCGAGGTTGTTGGCCATCGCAACCGAATCGCTGAGAATGTCTTCACCCTAAATAACGTGGGAACCTTCGTCGCGGGCTCTGGAGGGCTCACGGGGGAAGGAGCCAGAGGTGCCGAGCCGGGTGGCAACGTGATCGTGAGCAACTACTATTCCGATAACGGAGTCGGCATCGTGCTGGCGGGAGCCGGCAACACGATCGGTCAACCACAGCTCGGAAATCTAATACGGAGCACACAGTCGGGATTGAACGGGATCAGCTTCTCGACGGGCACAGCCCCCGCCTCCGGGCCTGTGGGTCCCTACGCCGGCACCGTCGAGTACGGAGTCCGTTCAAATGGCGTCTTTGGCAACCTCCTACTTGGCCCAGGAAACGCTGCGTTGACCAACCAGTTTCGCGTCGGCATCGCTGAGGCAGGAGTGGGCAACATCATCGGTGGTTCGAATCCGGGTCAGGGCAATCGCATCACCGGCTGGAGTGCCGGGATCGTCTCCAGCGGAATAGACAGCGCGATGATGGGCAACCAGATTGACAGCAACCGGGATTATGGGATTGATCTCATTGACGGTTCATCCCGAAACCAAAGGGTCGGAGGTGTGCACCCAGGTGAGGGTAACGCCATTACTTCCAGTGGCATAGGCGTAACCACCTGGCAGGGATCTCGAAACCAGATACTTGGCAATCGGATCGGTGCCAACGCGTCTGGCGCCATCTGCCAACTCAAGGACACAACGGATAAAACGGACGGGTGCCGGCCCACCCATCTCAATCCCGGGGTTACCGAATTGCATGCATCGCCGACGACTTTGAGCGGCAGCGCGCGACCGGGTGCTCTTATCGAGGGTTTCGTCGGCAGCATCGATCCCCAAGGGCGAGGCCAAGGCGACCGTTTCATCGGCCGAGCCCAGGTGGCCGGCAATGGTCATTTTGCAATCGATGTGGCCGCTCTGCCGATCGGCACATCCGCGGCTGTGACGTCGACCGACGACAATGGGACCAGCGCCTACTCCGGGGCAGTCCAGGTCGGTTCGGAAACAGCGGTGCCGGCTGGAGCTCTATCCACGCCTGAAGTCCTCAAGGCAGAGGGGGGCGAAGAGCACATCACGCTGAAGTGGCAGCCCGTGGCAGGCGCAGCCGGATATGAGGTCCATCGCCTTACCGCTCCGGGATTTCTTCCCTCACCCGAAACATTCCATTGCTCCGGCGTCTGCCCGGACTCAGCATCAACGTTCATCGATTCCGCCCTTCCCCCGGGAGTCATTTATCACTATCGCGTCATCGCCTATGATGCGAATGGGCACCGAGGTCCGCCATCAGAGGAGGCATCTGCAACAGCTTCCGCGCTCCCAACTGGTGCCTCCCGCTTCAGAACGTTTCAAGTCAATGAGCTGCGGGACAACACCAGCTGCGTCTCACAGGATCGTTCCGCATGTCTTTCCCTCTGGGGTGCCCTATCACTGGCCCGCCGGGTTACCGCCGCCCCTGGCGCCACCAGGGCGGTCATCACGTTCGACCCAAGGCTCTTCAAGGGTCCGGCCGATGGCGGACCCACCAAGCTCGACGGTTGCTGCCTTAACCTGGGATCGGGTGGCATCGTGCTACGTGGTGAGGAGCGAGTCGACATTCACAATCCTGGCAGGGGCGGAGCGCACGGCGTTGCCTTCGGTATCAAGCCCGGGTTTAGCCAGCCAATTGACACGGACGACAACGTGATCACGGGCATGCGATTCTCGGGTCTTGGAGCTGCCGTGACCATCAGCGGTCGACGCAATACCATCGGTCAGCAAGGGGCAGGGAACGACTTCAGTGCCAATGAGGTGGCCGTTGATTTCATGGGCATGGACAACGTCGTCTCGGGCAATCGGTTGGGCGGGCAGCGATTCAGAACGGCAAGTGCGTTCAACTCTGGGACGGGTATCCTCATCGGCGGTGCCGATAACGTCGTCGGTGGCTCACCTGGCGGTATGGCAAACGTGATCACTGAGAGCACCGGGAGCGGGGTGCGGCTTGTGGGTGGTGCCTCGGGAAATGCCATTGCCGGCAATCTCATAGGCATCGATTCGAGCGGCCAGATGAGGCGCAACCAGGGTCCTGGCGTATTAGATGACGTGGCAGCAGGTGGGAATCAGGTGAGTGAGAATGTCATCGCTGGGAACGGAGTCGCAGGGGTGGAGCGCGATCCCATGAACCGCGCGCCCTTGGAGATCACGCACAACTCCATCTATGCGAATGGCGGGCGTGGCATTTCCGTGTCTGGGATCTCCCCGTCATGCGATATCCAGGGCACCCCTCCGCCGCCACCGGCCTTCGCGCCACCGGGTGGTGGCGCGGTGTCGGGCTCTGCGTGCCCGGGCGCGCGCGTGGAACTCTTCGGCGCGGTGCCCGACGCCTCCGGCGCCGGTCAGGGCAAGACGTTCCTGGCCTCCACAACCGCCAACGGGCGGGGCGCCTTTGCCTTCACCGGACTGTCGCATCTTGAACGAATCCTCACCGCCACCGCGACGGTCGGCGGGGCGACCTCCGAGTTCGCCAAGAACCTCCAGATCGCCGGTGTCAATCCGCCGGGTGCCGTGCTCAATCTGGCGGCCTCACCCCTAGACTCCGGCCTGGCGCGCCTCAGTTGGGGAGCCCCTGGTGACGACGGACCCGGGCATGGTCTTCCGGCCCCGCGCTACCAGGTGCGCCAGTCGATCTCCCCGATCACCGACGCCAACTTCGACGCCCCCGGCATCATCCACCTATGTGACGGCGTCTGCTTCTCGGGGAAGCTGGCCACGATCGGTGATCCCGTGACGCTCAGCGTCTCCAAGATGGAGCCGGGCGTCACCTACCACTGGGCGGTTCGCGCCGAGAACCACGTGGGATTGGTGGGCCCGGTGTCGCAGGTGTCCACCGCTTTGAGCTGCCCGCCGTTGCCGCCTCTCCACGCCGGCCAGCTCGCCTATCCACCAGGCTGGAACCTGGTGGGCCTCCCCGGCAATACGTATGTCCCCACGCAGCCCCCACTCTTCGGCTGGTTTGACCAAGGCTTGGTGGACTCGTACCATCCACTCCCGCTGGGCGATCCAGTGTCCTCCGACCGAGGATACTGGGCATGGTTCGCCTGTTCGCGCATCGTCGATCTGTCCGGCCCCGGCCGGCCGCAGGCCAACCTACATCTGGGCGCGGGCCATGCCTCGATGGTGGGGAACACCTCAGGGACCAGTCCCGTCACCGTCACCGGGCATGACTTCGCGGCGCGGTGGGATCTGAGCTTGAACAACGGAGCCGGCGGCTACCGGGTCTCCGGCTTCCGGCAACCGCAGCGCCTCGCCCCCGGGGAGGGCATCTGGGTGTTCTCCTACGCTGACACCACGATCAAGCTCAGCAGCTGACGGTGAGACAGGGCCGGCCACTGCGCTGGATTGCCCTCGGCGGCCTCATCATCGCATCGCTCGGCGCCGGACTGTACC
>JBHELP010000165.1:0-2627 GCA_046263035.1 Candidatus Dormibacteria bacterium
CTCCATGGCCAAAGGGATGGGTCCAGGGCCATGGGCTCTCATCGCCATCCGCTCGAGCGGCGAATTCCTTCTCGCGGACCAGATCCTCCTGGGACCAACCCCGAAGCTGGCGCTGAGCCCGCAATTCCCCATTTTGGACAATAGTCTCCGCCGAGACGAGAGAACCCTGGGGGGAATCCTAATTCGCCTTGCTGGGCGGTCTCAAGGGACGCATCCGAAAAGCAACCGAAAGGTACTCCCAAGGGTACTTGGTTAGCGCCCCCCGACTGGGATCAGGGAGCCCGAGGTACCAGGTTCGGGAGTGGTGCCAGCATTGGCTTCGGTGAGCGGATGAGTTCCCGGAGCACCGCCATGGCGTCACAGCCCTGCTGCGCGCTGGTTCGGAGCAGTGTGATCAGCCGCTCATGAGTGCGTCCGCCCTTGTCCGTCCTGCTGCCACCCCACACCTTGCGGTTGACCACGCCTGGACGGATGGCCTGCTCGGCTCGCCAGTTGGTGGCCTGCACCCCGTCGCAGCGCAGGAACGTGAACAAGCCGGAAGCCTCCTTGCCCAGGTGCTTGAGCAGCTTGCGGTTCTCCACGGTGTGGCCTCGCCGTGCCAGCAGGGCCTTGACCTTGGTGTCCAGCCCTGCCACCGCCACGCCCAGCTCCTCCGGGGTGATCTCACCGGCGTCTCGGCAACCCCGCAGGACCAGGGCATCGGTCAGGATCTCCTTCAAGATGGTGGGAACCGTGGAGTAGCCCCGCACCCTGGCGTCGATCAGCCCGGAGCAGCGCCGGAGCAGGTGCGCCAGGCAGGACTGGGCCGTCGCCTTCTTGAAGCTGCGGTACGGGGCCCAGCCGTCACGCTCGATCACGCCGTCGTAGTCGGGTTCAAGAACCTTCGTCGCCGCCTCGAAGCTGCGCTCGGGATCCACCAGGTAGACGGTGGCCGCCTCGATGGCGAAGGTCCACAGCCACCCCGGCCAGCCGCCGATGCGCCAGCCGGTCTCATCGGCGGCAACCGACGGCGATTCGTTGACCGCCTTCTTGAGGGCCTCGTAGGTGGGATCGGCTTTGACGGCCAGCCGGGCCAGCACCTGCGAGACCCCGCCGGTGGTGACGGTGATGCCCAACTGGCGAAGCACCCGGGCCACCTTGCCATGCGACAGGCCACACTCCTTGGCCAGGATGGCGATCAGTCCCTGGGCGACGGGGCCCAGGTGCGAGGAGGCCGCCCCCAAGGCGTTGGAGACCTGGTCGGGATGCCGGCCCTGGACACGGCGCTTGCAGCAGCGGCAACGGCCTTTGACCACAACGACTTTGGTGATGACCGTCGTGACGGCGATGTCCTCGATGAACTGGCTCGCCTCGCCCTCGGCATCGACCTCTCCACCACAGTCCGGGCAGGCTCCCGGCAGGTCGGCTCGCAACTCCCGGTCGGGGAGGCGCTGGGGCACCGCCCGGTGGGCCTTTGGGCCGTAGCCCTCTCCGGGCTTGCGTCCCGACTTCTTGGGATTGGCCTTGGGGGTCCGCTTGGAGAAGGGGGCCGCCTGACGTTTGCCGGCCCGCTGCAACCCTTCGACCGCGGATTCCAGCAAGCCGAGCCGGCCTGTGAGGGTGGCGATCAGGGAGTCTCGCTGGCCGAGCCGGGCATCGAAGTCGGCAACCAGCTCTGCGACCAGCGCCCGCAGCTCTGCGTGCTCCTCACCGGGGTAGCGTGCCAGCACCCTGGCGATTCGCTCGTCGCAATCGGAGGCCATCGCCTCCCAGTTCTACAGCACTGCGCGCGGTGGGCGGTGGATTTTCGCGCGCTCCGCGCGAATTCCTGTCGTTCACCGGTTTCGAGGGGACCGGTCAAGACCTAAGCGAGAGGACGTCAGGCGCTAACCAAGTACGGCGGGGTCTAGCGCTCCAGCAGCCTCGTGGAATGTTCTGGCGGGCTGCACACGAGAGGAAACAGTTGCCCTCGATAAGGAGTTGAGTGGTCGCTCCGTCGGTCAATGCCGAACCGATCGTCCAGCAGCCGTTCCAGCTCCTCTCGGACGGGCGTGGCAGTCGTCGCGGGGCGACGTTTGTCGGCATCCGTGCTCACCGGGCTGTGCTGGTGTCCTCGATGCGGACCGTGCTCGGCGCTCATGTCAACAGGCGTCGCAGCAGGAATCGCCCTTCCAGCTTTCAACTCCTTCCCGAAGTGCCACGCCGGCGATGACCAGCGCCGCCAGTGGATCCGCCCACCAGGCGCCGAAGGCGGCATTTGCCCCCAACCCGATCAAGAGGGCGAGCGAGAGGTAGGCGCAGAGCATGTTCTGGCCGCCCTCGCTCACCGTTGCGCTCGAGTTGAGCCTGCGGCCGACCCTTCGCTTGGCGATGGCAAGAAGGGGCATCGTGACAGCGGTGAATGCGGCAAGGCCAATCCCCGTCCAGCTCACCTCTGGATGGTGGCCTCCGAGGAACGTGAGCAGGGTGTCCACCCCAATGTAGGCGGCGAGAAGAAAGAAGCTCAGCGCCACCAGCTGCTGGGCCCGCCGCTCGGCGAGCACCGAATCGCCCCGCCGCCCGCTGAATCGCCAGATGACTGCGAAGCCGGCCAGGGCCTCGATGAGCGAGTCGACCCCGAAGCCAACGAGGGCCACCGACCCCGCGGC
>JBHELP010000166.1:0-3623 GCA_046263035.1 Candidatus Dormibacteria bacterium
TCGCCCCCCTGCACATCGGCGCGGGGGCCACCGTCGGCGCCGGGTCGGTGATCAACATCGACGTCCCCGCCGGAGCTCTGGCCATCGAGCGGACCCGGCAGCGCACCGTCGAGGGCTGGGGGGCCCGCCGGGCGCAGCGGCCATGACCGCTCTGAACCCGTACGGCGAGCTCATGCTGCTTGCCGGAACCGGTCATCCACAGTTGAGCCAGCGCATCGCCGAGGAGGTCAACCTGCCTCTCGCCGCGATGGACATCACCACCTTTGCCGATGGGGAGTACGACGTCAAGATCGGCGATTCGGTGCGCGGCCACGACGTCTTCCTGCTCCAGCCCACCTGCCACCCGGTCAACGAGAACCTGATGCAACTCTTCGTCATCCTCGACGCGCTGCGCCGTGCCTCCGCTTCGCGCATCACCGCGGTGATCCCGTACTACGGCTACCAGCGCAAGGAGAAGAAGACCCAGCCCCGGGATCCTATCAGCGCCAAGCTCATGGCCAACTTCATGGAGCTGGCCGGGGCCAACCGGATCATCGCCGTGGACCTTCACGCCGAGGCCATCCAGGGGTTCTTCGACATTCCCGTCGATGCCCTGACCGCCATCAAGATCCTCGCCCGCCACGTGCGTGAACGCCACGGCCACAACATCGTCATCGTCTCACCCGACACCGGCGGTGCCCACCGGGCGCGCCGGCTGGCCCGTGTCCTCGAGGCGCCGATAGCAATTGTCGACAAGCGCCGCCCTCATGACGACGCGGTGGAGATCCTCAACGTCATCGGCGAGGTGGAGGGCCAGCATTGCGTGATCATCGACGACCTGATCAGCACCGGTTCCACCCTGGCAAGCGCGGCGGTGGCGCTGCGCGCGGAGGGCGCCACGGGTGTCGACGTGGTGGCCACCCATGGTGTGCTCAGCGATGGTGCCCTCGAGCGACTTCACGCCTCGCCCATCGACCAGATCTGCATCACCGACACCATTCCCCTGCGCGACGGCGGTCATGCCGGTGAGGAGGCCAAGCTGTGCGTTCTCACCGTGGCGCCGTTGATTGCCGAGGCCATCGTGCGGGTCCATGAGGGGCGCAGTGTGAGCGAGCTCTTTTGATCCAATGATCTTTCTCGTCCTGGCCCTGGTCGCGTCGTTCATCTGCGCGATCCTCGCCGCCGCCGGCGAAACCTCGCTCACCAGCGCCAGCAATCTGCGGATGCGCGCCCTGGCCGAGACCGGCGATCGCCGCGCCGACCTCGTGCTCAGGCTGCGGGCCGACCCCAACGCCTACCTCTCGACCATCCTCACGGTCAACACCGTCGCGGTGATCGTGGCCTCGACTGCAGCCGCGTTGCTGATGGTGGAGAACTTTCACCAGGTGCCCGAGTACGTGGGCACCGCCCTGCTGTCGATCATCGTCCTCGTCTTCTGCGAGATCGCGCCGAAGTCGCTGGCGCTCCGCTTCAACGAACGGATCGCGCTGGCCATGGCCCGTCCCGTAGGGCTCCTGACGGCGCTGCTGCGCCCCGTGGTTTCGGCACTCACCTGGGTGGCCACGGTGCTGCTGCGGGCGACCACTCCGGCGCGCGACATGCCCAAGCCCTTCGTCACCGAGGCGGAGCTGAAGATGCTGGTCAGCATGGGCGAGCGTGAGGGCGTGGTCGAGCACGAGGAGCGGGAGATGATCCATGGCATCCTCGAGATGACCGACAAGAGCATCCGCGAGATCATGGTGCCGCGCGTCGACGTGGTCGGCATCGAGGCCGACCGCACCGTCGGCGACCTTGTCTCGCTGATCGTCGAATCCGGTCATTCCCGTGTCCCCGTGTTCGAGGAGTCGCTGGACAACATCGTCGGCGTGGTCTATGCCAAGGATCTCTTCCGGAGAGGTGTCAAGCTCAATGACCCCGCCCCGGTACGACCGCTGGCCCGGGAGCCGTACTACACGCCCGAGGCCAAGCGGGTTGGCGAGCTTCTTCACGACATGCAGACCCGGCGTGTCCACCTCGCCATAGTTGTCGACGAGCACGGTGGCACGGCGGGAATCGCCACCCTGGAGGATCTCATCGAGGAGATCGTCGGCCCCATTCGAGACGAGTACGACATGGCCGAGCAGGAGGACGTCCAGTTCCTCTCCGACCATGAGGTCCGTGTCAACGCACGTGTCCCGGTCGGCGATGTCAAGGAGATGCTTCATCTCGACATCGAGGATGTCGAGGCGGACTCGATCGGCGGCCTGGTCTATGAGCGGCTCGGCGAGATCCCCAAGGCGGGGGACACCATCTCGCTGGGTCAGGCGACACTGACGGTGGAGGCGGTCCACCGTCAGAGCATTCAGGCGGTGCGGATAAGCAGCCCCGAGCCCTTCCCGGCCACCCCCAACGGGCGCGTGGATGACGGCGGCGCCGACATCGGGTCGAGCAGCGCCGGCTCCCTCTGAACCTCACCCTGCTCCCTCCCGCGCCGAGGCCGGGATGTGGCTGATATGCGTCGGTCTTACGCTGTCTGAACCCTCACCCTGTCCCCTCCCGCGCCGAGCGGGGAAGCGCGGCGCATGGGTATGGGAGAGGTCAGGATGACGCGAGGGTCACGGCGGGCCCGTGAGTGGTTGAACCTTGGGCTGATCGCTATCCTCACGCCGGCTAGATGTTATACACATATAGCTGCTCGCGCGCAAGCCTTCAGGCCAGACTCGCTCCATGCCTACCTACACCGACGAGGGCGTGGTCCTCAGGCGCGTCGACTACGGCGAGGCCGACCGGATCCTCACCGTGCTGACCCGTGAGCACGGCAAGATCGGTGTCATCGCCCGGGGTGTGCGCCGGGCGGCGAGCAGTCATTCGGCCGCCACCGACCTGTTTGCGCGCAGCCGGATGCAGCTGGCCCGGGGCAGGGGTGACCTAGACGTGCTCACCCAGGCGGAGCGGCGGGGTGGCGCCGCCCCCTGGGGAGATGCCCGGCGGGCGGCCTGTGCCTCGCTCTGTGCCGAGCTGGCCGACCGGGTGTTGGAGTCCCATCACCACGACCCGGCCATCTATGACCTCGTGGTGAGCGCCCTGGCCGGGTGCGCCGATGCCTCCCGCGACCCCCGCCTTGCCGTCGCCTGGTTTGCCAGGCGGATGATCGACCGGCTCGGCTACGCCCCCCAGCTACACCGCTGTGCCTCCTGTGAGGCGGTGCTGTCCGAGCGACCGGCGGCCTTCAGCGCCGTGGGCGGGGGCCTTCTCTGTCCCCGCTGCGCGCCCTCCGACGGCGGTGCCGTCCCCTGCTCGGTCCGCGTCATCAAGGTGTTGCGGACGGTGGCCGCCGGAGACCACGGCCTTTACCGGCGTCTGCGTCTCGACGGGGCCACGCTCAACACCCTGGAGGACGTCGTCGAGCGGGAGCTGGCCCAGCACCTGGACCGGCGCCTGCGCTCCCTGGACGTGCTGCGCTCGCTGCAGCGTCGCCCGGCCGCCCGCTCCCTCCCTGATGGGAGCGGGGGTTCCGAGGTAGCCGACCGGATCTGACAGAGGGTCCGGGCTCTGAGGCAGCCGCGCACCTGACAGCGGTGGCCCGCCGTGCATCGATGATGACCAGGACCGCCCCCGCCGTTTCGGCGCACAGCCGCTTGGCGCATCCGGCGGTGCGTACACTC
>JBHELP010000167.1:0-4514 GCA_046263035.1 Candidatus Dormibacteria bacterium
GAGCGCTGTCGCCGCTATCCTGGAGTCGCCTTCCGAGACCGGGAGTCACGCCGCCGGGCCTGGCTGATCGGGACGTCGATGGACCTCTGGCAGATCAGTCGCGGACTTGAGGATTTCGGCGGCGATGTGGAGCGAATGGCCGCCGAGACTGACCTCACCATGCAGCAGATCCAGCTGGCCGCCGCCTACCGCAATGAGTTCGCGGAGGAGATCGATAGCGCCATCGCCGCCGACCGCCGCGGCCTCGGCGAGCTCCGCGATCAGTACCCGTTCATCCCGGCCCTCTCACTGGAATAGTGAGACGTGCGGCTGCTCCTCGACGCCCACCTTTCCGGGCGGGTGATCGGACGCCGGCTTCGCGAGACCGGGCACGATGTCCTTGCCGTCGATGAGGATTCCGGGCTCAGGGGCGCCGACGATGCCGACCTGCTGCAGCTGGCCGCGGCAGAGGGAAGGATTCTCATCACCTGTGACGTCGCCGACTTCCCGGACCTCCTGCGCGACCAGGCCGAGGCGGGCGAGAAACACGCCGGCTGCATCATTTTCGTCGGCCTCGATCACAGCGAATTCGGGTCGCTCCTGAGCGCCCCCAATGTGGTCCTCGCCCGCTTCCCCAGCCAGGCCGACTGGGTCGACCGTCCGCTCTTCGTCGGTCGACCTGGATGACACGCAGGAGGTGACAGCCTTGGCGAGTGAAACGGTGAGCGCGAGCATCATCATCAAGGCCGCGGCCGACGCGATCTTCGCAGTCCTCGCCGACCCCGCGAAGCACGCTGCAATTGACGGCACGGGCTGGGTCTGCGATCCAATCGACCGTCAAGCCCTGGCCGCGTCTGGGCAAGTCTTCCGCATGGCCATGTACCACCCCGACCATACGAATTCGAACGGGAACTACGAGATCGCCAATCGGGTCCAGGTGTTCGATTCGCCGCGTGCCATATCCTGGGAGCCAGGCTACGACCCAGGCGATGGCAACCTCCGCTTCGGGGGCTGGATCTGGCGCTACGACTTGGCTCCGCTAGGGCCGTCTGAGACGGAGGTCACGCTCTCTTACGATTGGTCGGCGGTAGCCGACGAAGTGCGTTCAACAGGGCTCCACTTCCCACCCTTCGGTTCCGATCATCTGGATAACTCGTTGACGCACCTCGCTCATCTGGTGGCTGCCTGACGCCGACATCGTGACTCGCTCCCTGAGCGTGACGGCGCAGAGCTCGCACTACCCCTCGGTGACGGCCAAGCCAAACTGAGGGGTGATGTCATAGCCTTGCCTCATGTTCCCGCCGGTATTTGCGTCGCAGCTTCATGGCATGAACAACCAGAAGGTCGCCGTTGTCCCACTCGAAGGCGCCCACCTCGAGCGGCACACCATGCCAGTCGTCACCCAGGAACATGACCAGATCATCGTCTTGGGGAATGTCGATAGGGCTGGTGACCCTTGGAGTCACGGATGGATCACCTCGACTCGTGCCCGGTGGCCTGAAGCCCCTCCGAGCGCGCTGTCCGTGGTGACCAGCGGGACCCCGAGTGCCTCGCTCAGGGCGACGAAGGCCGCATCGTAGGCGGTCAGGTTGTGGCGCAACTCCCACATCCGATCGGCCAGCGGGTGGTGGGGATAGCGTGTGATCGCGAGCTCCGCGTAATCGAGGCGCACCTCGGTGGCTCGCCGATCAGAGATCTCGCTCAGCCTGACCAGCCGGCGGAGTGCGTGGAGCAGTTCGACGTCGATCAGATGCGGGGCATGGAGATCGCCATCGCCGCCGATGCGATCGATCAGATTGAGATTGGGCGGCCTTGCGCTGAGCGCGTCAAGAACCGCCGAGGTGTCGACCACGATCATTCCGATCGATCACGCCCAGAGCGTACCGCCCTGACGATCGCATCAGGGCCTGGGCCGGCACCACGGCCGGTCGCGCGGGTGAGCACCTCGACGACGGGCGGGCGCTCGGCCACCCGGACTATCTCCCCGAGCAGGTAGTCCGATAGTGAGACGCCGGCACAGCGGGCGCGGCTTCGGACCGCCAGGTGGACGTGGTCGGGGACGTTTCGGATCTGGATGGTTCTGGACATGGCTCGATCGTACACCCATATTGGGTGTGTCGGTTGCGGCTCTTCTGACGCAAGCGCCGCAAGCGGTCCAGGTGTTGTGATGGATCCTCTGGTGTCGATGAACTCTGAAGGTCGGCTCACCGTGCCCGCTGCCTTTCGGCGCGAGCTCGGCCTGGACGGCCCGGCAACGTTTCAGGCCGAGGTTCGGGACGGCGCCCTGGTGCTCAACCCCGCCATGGTCATCCCCCGGGGTGACCGGTGGGCCAACACACCCGAGCATCGCGCTCAGCTGGACAAGGCGCTCGAGGACTCTCGCGAAGGCCGGGTCCGTGAGGTGACCGAGGACCAGCTCGACCTGCTCGCCGGCGACTGACCGGTTGGCGGCGGAGTCGTTCCGAACCCTGGACTTCACCGAGGCCTTCCTGGACAGCTACGTTAGCCGTGACTTCTCTCCCGCCGACCGCAAGCTCATCAAGAAGGCCCTCCGCCTGCTCGATGACAACGAGTAGCACCCGTCCCTTCGGCTCCACCAGCTCCGACGCGAGCTGTCCGGGATGTGGTCCGCGTCAGCCTCCGACGAGTTGCGGGTGACCTTTGAGCGGCGTGACGGTGGCCGCAAGCGACTGCTGACTGTCAGCCACCACTACAAGCAGTAGAGGCGGGAGGCGCCCGGAACCGCGGCGAGGCCAGTGACCCAGGGAGTTCCGGTCTGCGGTAGGGTTGAGCTATGACCAAGGCTGATCTCCATCGGTTGGTGGACACGCTGCCGGATGAGGCCGTGGATGCGGCCGCGGTTTTCGTGCGCGAGATCGCCGAGGGCCGGATCGACCCCGATCAGGGAGGTTTCTTGACCCCCGAGTGGCAGGCTGGCGAGCGCGAGGCTGACGCTGAGTACTCCAGAGGCGAAGGACAGATCTTCCACAGTGATGAGGAGTTCATCGCCCACCTCGAAACCATCTCGGCTTCCGCCGAGTAGGTGCCGACTCACCAGGAGCTTCCTCGGTTCATGCGGGACTACTCCCAGCTGACCACCGGTCAGCAGCGGGCTTTTCTCGCCGCGCTCCGCCTGTTTCGGGCCGGATTGCGTACTCGGCAGTTCGACCCGACCTTGCGCGTAAAGCTTCAGCGCACCCAGGTGGGAGTCTGGGAGTTGACCTGGGCTCCGGACGGTCGGGCCACCTTCCACTACGGTCCGGAGTTAACCCCCGGAGAACCCCACATCGTCTGGCGGCGCATCGGTAGCCGCAGCATCTTCCGCAAGCCGTAGAGGAGTCGCGCGGATCAGGTTCGTCGATCCTGTGTCCACGGGGATCAGGGCGGGCGCGGCGCGACCGATGTGGCCATCTCGGCAAAGCAACAGAGGGCGCTGACCAGTCGCAGTTGCTCGGGAGTGCGGCAGCCGGCTTGGAGCAGCAGTGGCGAGCAGACGATCACGGAGACGGCCCGGGCGCGCGATACCGCGACATTGAGCCGGTTGCCGCTGAACAGAAACTCGAGGTTCCGGGAAACATCCTCGGCCGATGACGTCGCCATCGCATAGATGGTGACCGGCGCCTCCTGGCCCTGGAACTTGTCCACTGTCCCCACTCGCACCCCGTCGCCCAACGCCTCCTGCAGTCGCCGGACCTGTGCGTTGTACGGCGCCACCACCAGGATGTCGTCTGCACCGATCGGCCGTGACCGGCCCCCGGTATCGGTCCACGACGCGGCGAGCAGCTGGTCGACAAGGTCGCGCGTGACCGCGACCTCCTCCGGGGACCAGTTCCGGTTGCCGCTGTGGCGGACCGAGGCCAGCCGGAGACCCGTGCCGGCCAGCTCGCTGCCGCCGTCGATGCGCTGGCGTGCGCAGTCCGGGCGCGACCCCAGCCGATCCTCGTAGAACGCCCTCGAGATGAAGGCGCACACGTCGGGATGCATGCGCCGCGTCGTCGCCAGGAATACGCCGCGTTCGGGCGGAATGGTCTGCTCGGCGCCGAGGACGTGTTCCAGGGAGGATACCGACACCCCCGGCGGATGGATCCCCTGCGACGGCTGCGACAGCTGCTGGGGATCCCCGAGGAGCACCAGATTGTGACCCGCGCCCGCAACCGCCACCACGTTCGCCAGGGACATCTGCCCGGCCTCATCGACCATCACGACGTCCACGGCGGCCGCAAGTTCGGGCCGACAGAGCAGCCACGCGGTCCCAGCGATGACATCGACCTCGCCGGCCTCCAGGGCTCGATCGATCTCCTTATTGTCGGTCGTCTGTCGCACCCCCGGCGACGGGCACGCCTGGCCCTCGTCGCACTTCTGCAGGACACGGATATTCTGGTTCTCCTTCCGAGCATGCTCGCACACTGCGTTGAGCAGCGCGCCGATGGCGCGGTGGGCATTGGCACACACGGCCACGCGCCGCCCGCGCCGGACCTGGTCGATGATGATCTGGGCGCCCGTGTAAGTCTTGCCCGCCCCGGGAGGGCCCTGCA
>JBHELP010000168.1:0-5334 GCA_046263035.1 Candidatus Dormibacteria bacterium
ATGGTGACCCGGCCGGGTACCAGGGCCACCTCATCGAAACCATATGCGCGACGCGCCCGCTTACCGCGACCGAGCTCGATGTCCATTGCCGTCCCCGCCCTACGTACTCTCGGCCGGCGGCATCCTCATTGGAGGATACTACCAGTCCACCAATGGGCAGGCGCCCATTCGGTCACCGGGCCGGGCTGGGAGTGGTGCCTGGTCAGCGCTGAGCACAACACCGACTTCGCACCACTGACTGCTCCATTGCGATTCGAGTCGCGGGTCACATTGACATTTCCGTCCTCACCCACCATGCTATGTGCAATTCATGACAGAGGCGATGTGTCACCTGTCACCAATTTTTTCGTGGCGGTGCTGACAAACGTCCCGTCACAGTGGAGGCTCGCACAACATGGCCAGACCAAGAAAGACAGGTGGCAGCACCACACGGACCGCCAAGCGGCCGGTGGGTCGGCCACGCGGTTCCACCTCGACGACCCGTCGTGCCACAACTCGCTCCGGCGGAAGCGAGGTCATGAAGGCAGTTCAGGGACTTGTCAAGGCGCTCCCGGTCGGTGATCTGGAGAAGCGGCTCGCCGGCCTCGAGAAGTCAGTCGCAAAGTTGGAGGTGGAGTTGCGCAAGGCGGCCAGCAAGGTGACCACCGCCGTCCGGGGAGCACGACGGGCGACGACAGGCACCACGGCCACCCGGCGTCGCACAGCCACGCGCGGCAGCGCGACACGCTCCAGCGCCTCGAGCCGGAAGACGACCCGCCGTCCCACGGCCAGAAAGAGTGCCGGCCCCAGCAAGACGACCTCGAGACGAAGCACGACGCGGCGTACCACAGCGAAGCGTCCGCCAACATCGAGGTCGAGCACGAGACGCTCGGCTGCAACGGGAACGCGTCGCGCCGCCTCCACGTCGGGTACCTCCACGCGGCGGCGCAGCAACGCCACTGAGGGCACATCGGGAACGCGTAGGACGTCGCGCGTGGGCGCCAGGCGCTCTCCACGCAAGAGCAACGGTTCAGCTCCCTCGACACCCACACCAACTCTTGTGGCCAGCGCAGGCTAGGCAATCTCCCGGCGGCATGCGCCCCCCGTTCAGGTGAACGGGGGGCGCTGTTGCGTGTAGCCTCCAACTCATGCCCGACGTCGTCATCAGCTTTCTGGACGGAGAGGTCCTCTACGCCCGTACGCCCGAGGTCACCTTCGAGCTCCCGCTCGTGGAGGCGGAGGTCAGCGACGTCGACCCCAACAGCGAGCGGGCGCTCTTCCCCGTCTCCGCCATCCGGCAACTCATCGTGGGGAAGCCGGTACCGCCTCCCGACGCCGACACCGTGGAGAGGTGGGACAAGGCCGCCTTCCACTTCCTTGACGGACAGGTGCTGCGGGCAAGCATCTCACCTGACGTGCTCCTCGGAAGGCATGGCGGAGTGTGGCGCACGCTTCAGCAGCACGATCACGAGATCCGGACCATCGGGATTCCGTACACGTCGCTCAAGGGCGTCTTTCGGGTTCGTCAGTGGGACAGTCGGCCCGTGAAGGAGCGCTTCAATCGCAAACGTGCCACGACCTCGAGCCAGCTGGACGAGCTCACCCGAGTGCTCGCCGAGCGTGATGCTCGTGGTGGGCCCATCGAGCTGCCATCGAGCGGCCGCACTCTCTTCCACCGACTTCGCGGCGGCAGGCGGTGAGGGCGCTGGTGACGGGCGGGGCTGGTTTCATAGGGTCCAACCTCGTCGACGCTCTTCTCGAAACGGGTGAGCAGGTGACGGTGATCGACGATTTCTCTCGTGGGAGGCGCGAACAGGTTGCCGCGGGAGCCGACCTCCACCAGATGGATGTCGGTGAGGATGGGCTGACCGCATTGATCGGTGAGGTGGCTCCGGACGTCGTCTTCCATCATGCCGCCCAGATCGATGTCCGCCGTTCGGTGGCGGAACCCATGCTTGATACGCGGATCAACGTCCTCGGCATGGTGAACCTTCTTGGGGCCTGTGCGGCCGCCGGAGTGGGACGAGTTGTTTTCGCGTCGAGCGGGGGCGCCCTCTACGGCGACACCGATGCCATCCCCACGACCGAGGATCACCCAGCCCAACCGGAGTCCATCTATGGTGCGGCCAAGCTTGCCGGAGAGGTTTACGGACAGGTTTTCAGCCGGCTGCACAGTGGAATGGACTTTGTCGCCCTCCGCTACGGAAATGTTTACGGGCCCAGACAGGACCCACACGGCGAGGCCGGCGTTGTGGCCATCTTCATCCAGCGGCTGCTCAGGGGAGAGCCGGCGGTCATAAACGGAGATGGGCGGCAGACGCGAGACTACGTGTACGTCGACGATGTGATCCGAGCCAACCTGGCAGCCGCACGGGCCCCAAGCCTGGGCCCCTACAACGTCGGCACGGGCCGCGAGACGGACGTCAACGAGATCCATCGCCTCATCGCCGCGGCCTGCGGGGACGAGCGGCCCCCCACCCATGGGGAGGCGAAAAGGGGCGAACAGCGGCGGTCGTGCCTTGACGCCACGCGGGCTCAGAGGGAGCTGGACTGGCGACCGCAGGTGGATCTCGCCGAGGGCATAGGTCGCACCGTCGACTATTTCAGACCCGGCTGAGAGCTAGCCGGGCTCAGGGCGCAGCCGGCGGACCTCATCGAGGCATCGCCGGGCATGGCCGGCCAGACCCGAGGCCGCCTCCTGCAGCCCGCCACTGTCCGAGTAGCCGGGGCTTTCGACCAGGCGGCATGCCCAGCTGAGGTCCTCCACCGCGGAGGCGACCAGGTCTCGCGCACGGCGGAGCTCCGGCCCGGCCTCCCCGCCCTCGACGCGGGCCAATTGCTGCTCATAGGCGGCTAGCCTCTTGCGCCCGGCGCGGGCCCCCGCGGTCAAGGCGTCGTCCACCTCGAGGTGGCCGGACAGCTCGGTGAGTGCCAGGTTGTTGGCCACGTCCCGCGACCCCGAGGCGACGTTGTCGACAAGAGAACCCAGCGCCGCCGCATGGTCGGCGCCGCCGGCGGGCTGCATCGCCAGGGAGCGAAAGCTCGCATAGAGCATCACGGCGAAGGCCGCCACCGCAATGACGTAGACCGCCACCCTCAGCCCGGCGCCGGGCTCACTTGTACCTGAAGGTGATCCGCCCCCGGCTGAGATCGTACGGGCTGAGCTCGACACGTACCTTGTCACCGATCAGGATGCGGATGTAGAACTTGCGCATCTTCCCCGAGGTGTAGGCCAGAACCTCCTGCCCGGTGGCGAGCTTCACCTTGAACATGGCATTGGGCAGGGGTTCGACCACGCTGGCGTCCATCTCGATGGTCTCCTCCTTGACCTGCGGCTTCTCCGCGCCATTGGCCGCCGGATCACGGCGGCGGGGCGCACGGCGCCGGGTTGCGCCGGGACGGGGAGGACGTCGAGCCATGTCAGTCAGTGTAACGGCTGATCGTGCGGTCCTCGGTGTCTCTGGCCCTCTGGTACAGCGCGCAGGACGGCGGATCGCTGATACATGGGGCGGACGGCCGCCGGCCCGTAAAGCTGTGGGTTCGCCGATCCACATGGCAGTCGGCCCGTAAGCGAGTGAGGATGTGAAAAGGACCCACCGCTTCCCTGACGATCTCCTCGAGGTAGGGACAGCGCCGCCGCGGCCGGGGCGCGTCTGCTTCGGGCCGAGAACGCCTCATGCGACGCGGTGGCCCGGGCGGCTCAGCTCTCAATGCGCTCCCTCCATCAGAGACCGCATCCGCTCTGATAGCTCCCGCACACGAAACGGCTTTGTGAGCGTTGCCACGCGCTGGTTTGCGGCAAAGCGTGACGCCAGATCGGCGCCCACGAGGGCGCTGACAACCAGAACCCGGGGCGTGGCCTGCCCATCCTCAAGGATGGATGTGAGTATGTCCTGGCCGCTCACCTTTCCCGGCAGCATGAGGTCGAGCACCACGAGATCCGGTTTGAAGTCGGTGATCCCGGTCATACCCTCGTCGCCCGTACGCGCCACGCGAACGTCGTATCCCTCCATGGTGACCAGGAGGGACTCGATCTGAGCCACCGGGTCATAGTCCTCGATGACCAGGACTCTTCTATTGAGCACGGACGTCACGATCCAATATTGTCGCGGTCCCCAGGCCACCTCCGCAGCACATCGTCTGGAGACCCAGGGATCCCCCGGTCCGCTCCAACTCATGAAGGAGTGTGACCATGAGCCTCGCCCCGGACGCTCCCAGAGGATGCCCAAGCGCGATCGCGCCACCATTCACATTGACTCGAGTCATATCCGGAGCCAGCTCGCGCGCCCAGGCCAGGACGACAGACGCGAAGGCCTCGTTCACCTCGAAGAGATCGATGTCATCGACGGTCAGTCCGGCCCTCTCCAGCACGCGCCTGGTGGCCGGGATGGGCCCAGTGAGCATGAGTACCGGGTCCACACCTATCACCGCCTGAGCCCGAATGGCCGCCCTCGCCGGCAGACCAAGGCGGTGGGCACGGTCAGCGGACATGAGGAGCAGCGCGGCGGCGCCGTCGCTGATCTGGGAAGAGTTGCCGGCATGATGGACGCCGTCGGGCCGAAAGGCCGGCGTCAGGCGGCCAAGGCTCTCCATGGTCGTTCCGGGGCGAATTCCCTGGTCGTCCCCGACACTCTGGTGGCCGCCTTCGTCCTGGACGGTCACCGGAGCAGTCTCCGCAGCGAAACGGCCCTCAGCCTGAGCCCGTGTGGCCCTCTTCTGCGACTCCATGGCGAACTCGTCCGCCTCCCGACGAGAGATGCTCCAGCGCTCGGCGATCATCTCCGCAGCCAGGCCCTGGCTGATGACGTCGTGGATCTCCAACAGCTCCGGCGGGAAGGGGGTGCCCCAGTCTCCCATGATGGGCGACCCCATGGGAACGCGGCTCATACTCTCCACGCCGGCGCAGACCACCACGTCCGCGGAGCCTGACCGGATCATCGCCGCCCCGAAATTGACGGCCTGTTGCGAGGAGCCGCACTGCCGGTCGACCGTGGTGGCGGGTACGTCGACCGGGTACCCCGCCAGGATGGCGGCCTGACGTCCCACGTTGAGCCCCTGCTCGCCGACCTGGCTGACACAGCCGACTATGACGTCGTCGATGTGCGCGGGGTCGATCGAGACCCGCTCGACCAGGGCGCGAAGGACCACGGCGGCCAGGCGGGCGGGATGCACCTCCCTCAGCGAGCCCCGGACCCGGTCGCCCCGGCCCAGTGGCGTACGGACGGCTCCGACGATTACCGCTTCGGTCACGGTGCCACCGTAGCAACCCGGCGGGCTCGAGGCGGGGGCCACGGCGCCAAAAAGAGCATGGTGTATCCTGCCGTGGCTGAGAACAGCCCATCGACCACCGGCCAT
>JBHELP010000169.1:0-4696 GCA_046263035.1 Candidatus Dormibacteria bacterium
ATCAGTCGCATCGTGCTTTCCAAGGCGGCCGACCCCTGCACCGGGATCACCAGCGCCGCCTTCGTCGATCCCACGTCGGGTCAGTCGGCCGCCGCTCCCCTCGGCATCACGGCATCGCCGGACGGCGATATCTGGTTCACGGAGAGCATCACCAACCGCATCGGCCGGTTCAAGCCAGGTACCAGCAAGTTCTTCGAATACCGAATCCCCAGCAACAACAGCCTGCCCCTGGGCATCGCCGCCGACTGGTCGGGGAAGGGGGACCCGCAGGGACGCCGCTTCGTGTGGTACACGGAGAGCGCACTGCCCAAGGTGGGCCGGGTCGACCTCGACGATCTCGGAACAGCGGTGGAGCCCTTCTGTGGGATGCAGCCGGGCACCCTGCCAGCCGTGGTCGGCAGCCCGTCGACGGTGGGCTGCGATCTTCAGACCAGCGGGCCGCTCAACCACATCACCATCAGCCCCACTCTCACCTGCCAGGTGATCTCGAGCGCCCCGGGGTTCAGCGGCTTCGGCGGCAACCAGTTCTATCGGGACAACACTGGACGGGCCGAGTGCGGCACCCTGCTGGCCACCCGCGACGTGCTCTACGGGCCCGACATCTACCCCTGCTTCGAACCGCCTCAGTACAACCCCGGCACCTGCGACCGGAACCCGGGCATGGCCCCCAAGTACCAGGGCTTCGTTCCCGTCAGCCAGAAAGGCGTGAGCGGCACGGGGGTCCGGAGCGATCCCTTCGCCATCGTCACCGTGGTCTGCGCGGGCACGGCGGCGAGCAGCCGGTGCGATGGGAGCGACGTCGCTGCCGACCAGACACAGCTGCGCATCACCGAGACGGATTCGTACGTTGTCGGAGACGCCGTGTACACCACGTCCCTGGCGATGCAGAACACCTCGAGCACCGCCGTCGACGACGCCGAGCTCTACCACCAGGGCAGCTGCGGTCGCGACAACGGCGACAGCGTCCTGGGGCGCTACGACACCAGCAGAGGCGCCATCGCCTGCATGATCGGCAGCCCCGACAGCCTCAGCGACCCCCGTCGCTTCGTGGAATGGACACCCGCTCCCAGCCCCGATTGCCCCCAGGAGGGCGGTCGTGTGCAGACCGATGCCGGCGCCCCGTCAGCGCAGTCCGCCCCCCCCATCCCCATCGGCGGGCCCGGTGGCGAGCCGATCGATATGCCCACCAGCGCACCGGACGCCGGTGTGCCGGCGGGGTGCAGCCATTACATGGAGGACTACTGGGCGACGACCGAGTCCTGGACCGGCTCGATGCGGCACTTTCCAGACACCTGCCGGTGCGAGGAGTTCAGCCAGCCGGAGGCGGGCCTCAACTGGCTGGTAACGCTGGCGGCCAAGCAGACCAAGGTCCGGACACAGACCACCAAGTTCGACCTGCTCGGCGGGGCGGCCCTGGGTGAGATCCATGACACGGAGGTACCCAGGCCGCTCTCGGGGACGGCCAACGCGGTGTTCCAGGTCAGCCTGAGCAAGAGCCCCTCGCAGCCGGTCCGGATCGACTACAAGACCCAGGAGGGCACGGCACGGGAGGGAATCGACTACGTCGCCACCCAGGGCTCCCTCACCTTCATGCCCAACGGGCCCACGGTGCAGACGGTCACCGTCCCGGTGCTCGCCTCCCCCACCGAGGTGGACGACAAGGTCTTCTATGCCTCGGTCACCAAGGCACCATCGACCCTGCCCAGCGCGGTGACCACAAAGCCCGCCGATTTCTACTTCATCCCGTCCACGGATCCGGGTGCGGACGCCTTCATCGAGCGGGACCAGGCGACGGCCACCATCCGCGCCGCTCGGCCTGGTGGCGCCGGCCTGGCGGACATCGGCGAGGCTCCGGGGACGCCCCCCACGCCCGGCACCGCGGGCAGTCCCGGCCTCAACACAATGCTGGCGCCGATGTACCGCGAGCAGGCGGCGCTGCTCCTGGTCCTGGGCTCCCTGACCGCCGGTCTGCTGCCCAACGAGGCGCCCACCCTGGCCTCGGCACCACCATCAGAGGCGATCACCCAGGGGCAGTCCCAGGGCCAGCAGCAGTCACAGCAACAGAGCCAGCAGCAATCCCAGACCCAGCAGCAGTCCCAGGCTCAGATTCAGCCGGGACTGATGGTCGATCAGCAGCGTGAGACGCAGGTGGAGACCCAGGGTCTCGACGGGGGCAACGGCAGTGTCAACCTGGCCACCCGGCATCACCAAGCTCCCGCCTCATGGACCATCGGCCTCTGGGCCGCCGCCGGCCTCTTCGGACTGGGGCTGGCTCGCGGAGCCGGCGGCGCCATCCGTGCCCAGCAGCCGGCCGCGGCCGGGCCACGCAGGGGAAGGCGTCGCTCTCGACACAGCCATCTGCTCGGCTGACGCCACCGGCTATCCGGCGTCAACAACTTGGGAATCGAACCTTTTGGCACGGGCGAGCGCCACGCGCTACAGTCTGGTCCTGAATCCCGCACAGGAGGTCTGGATATGAGACGGCCATTTGACTGGGAACGGCTCGGGGGAGCGATGGGCATCCTCTTCGTGGTGCTCCTTATCGCCAGCGTCTTCATCATGCCCTTTCCCCCAGGGGAGGACGAGCCGACGCTGAAGTTCCTCGCCCTGTACCGGGACCATCGCAACGCCATACTCGTCAGCGCCTTCATCGGCACCCTGGCCACCTTTCCGGCGCTCTGGTTCATGGGTTCCCAGCGGGCCCTTCTGCGCCGTGCCGAGGGGGGTGACGGGAACCTGTCGCTGCTGGCCTTCGGATCGGCCGTCGCCGCCTCGGTGGCGGCCACCGTGGGTCCGGTGATGGCCGCCGGCGCCGCCTACAAGGTCGCCGCCCAGCCTGATGCGGGTGTGGTGGTCCAGGCCATCAATGACGTCGCCGCCGTGGTCACCGGCACCACCCCCGTCTTCATCGCCGTCTGGGCTGCCGCCGCAACTCTCATCGTCGCCCAGACAGCCGTTCTCCCCCGCTGGCTGGCATGGCTGGGTGCCGCCGTCACCGTCACCGGGCTCCTCGGCATCCTCTCCATTCTCAATCCCCGGGGAGGGCTGTTCATCCTGGGACTGATCAACCTGGCGGTGTTCGTCATCTGGGTCCTGGCCTTCAGCATCACCATGATCATGCGCGCCGGACGATCGGGCCAACTGCCGCTGGCACGAGCGTAGGCACCTCCACGGCGACCGCGGGGTCTGTTCCGCGGGTGGATCAACTCGTCCGTGAGCCAACCAGGCGGAGGATGCTCTCCGCCAGCTCAGGGCGGCAGATAAGCTGATCGGGCATCCAAGGGTCGGGACGGTTGTAGCGAAGCGGCGAACCGTCGATCCGGGAAGCGTGCAGCCCACCCGCGAGCGCCACGGCGACGGGCGCCGCCGAGTCCCACTCGTACTGGCCGCCGGCGTGGAGGTAGATGTCGGCCTCGCCGAGAACCACCGCCATCGACTTGGCGCCGGCCGAGCCCATGGGCACCAGCTCCGCGCCCAGGCGCTCGGCGACCGAGGTGGCGATGGCCGGAGCCCGGGTGCGGCTCACCACCATCCGCGGCGACTGATCCGCGGCCCGCGGCTGCGGTACCGACGGCTCGGTGCTCAGCACCAGACCGCGAGGGGGAAGCGACACCGCCGCCGCCACGGGGATGCCGTCGACGACCAGGGCGACATGGACCGCCCAGTCGCCGCTCCGCGGATCACCGAACTCCCGGGTGCCGTCGAGCGGATCGACGATCCAGACCCGCCGGCTCCGCAGCCGGATGGGATCATCGACGCCCTCCTCCGAGAGCACCGGATCCTGAGGATAGGCCTCGCCCAGGGCCGCGGTGATCAGCCGGTGGGCGAGCCCGTCACCCTCGTCGCGCAGCTGACCGGGAGCTATCCCAGAGGCGGATGCGCGCCGCCGCAGGGCCAGGAGCTCGCGGCCGGCCTCAGCGGCGATGCGGCAGGCGTCGAGGCGTTCTGGCTCGTGGTCTGGCGGGATGCTCGGGGCGACGGCGTCAGCGGACGGTGAACTCGCGCTTCATTCCCAATTTGAAGTGCGGCGGGCCATCCCCGGGCTTGTCCCCCACCGAGCCCTGGAGCACGGTGCAGACGGCGATGTACTGCCCGGGACTGAGCCTGGCTACGGTGGCGTCGTTCTCACCCGGGTGGGCGGAGATCTGAGCGACCTCGTCGACCTTGGCGCGCCCCTGCTGCTCGGGAAGGGCGAGGATCTGATCGAAGGTCTCGGTGACGCCCGGCTTGCGGGTCATCAACCCCAGCTCATGCTCCTCCTTGCCGGTGTTGGTGAGCTTGAAGTTGACGACGCCGGCCTCGACCTCGGCAGGCAGGCCGCTGAAGCTGTATTCGGTGGCTCCGACGGCGTGGCGGGGCCCGGGGCAGTTGTCGTAGAAGTAGAGGTCGATCTTGTGGGTCTTGGCCTGCAGTGCCGGATCCATGAAGCTCGAAGGGTCACCGGTGGCGCCGAGAGTGCTCTGGATCTTGGCAACCACGTCCTTGATCTCGGCGGCGATGGGCGCCGGTGGATTGGCGGCGATGTCCGCCAGCGACTTCGACACGTTCTTGTTGAAGGCATCCTTTATCTGCTGCTTGACGGCGGCGCTGGGTGGGGAGCTGGGATCGAAGGTGACCGCCGCGAACAGCTTGTTGAAGCCGTCGTTGATGTCCACGTTGGTGGTGCACGCCGTCGAGTTGTCCGCTCCGCTAACAC
>JBHELP010000170.1:0-2659 GCA_046263035.1 Candidatus Dormibacteria bacterium
GTCTCCCCCGAGGAGATGCAGAGGCGCCTGGCCGAGATGGGGACCGGCTAGCGACCGAAGGGGCCGAAGGGTGACCGCTGCTCCGATACCATGAGGCGATGGTGGCCGCCCGATGAACGACGGCACGGCCGGCCGCGCGGAGGCCGGCGAGGCGGCGGCTGAACAGGCGGCCGGCGCTGAGCTGGGGGCGGCGGAGGCGGCGGCGGCTGAAGCCAGGCGGCGCGCGGAGACGGCTCCCGGGGACGCGTCCGTCCAGGCCGGCCTTGCCGTGGCCCTGAGCACCGCAGCCTCGCTGCACACCAGGCGTGCCCTGCGGGCAGTGAACACGCCGGGACGGACAGGTCCGTTCGAGGAGCATCGCGACCGCGCCCTGGCGCTGCGTCGAGAGGCCGTCGCGGCCTGGGATGCGGCTGTGGCAGTGGCACCCGATGACGCGACGGTGCATATCGGCAGGGGACGGGCGCTGGCCGCCCTGGGCTCCCTGGAGACGGGGATCGGCGGGGATCCAGGCCAGGGCGTTGCCGATCAGCGACGGGCCGTCGAGGCCTTCACCGAGTCACTTCGCCTCTCTCCGGGTAACGCCGAGGTTCACACGCGCCGGGGAGCCCTGCAATCGGCGATCGGGCTCTCGCAGCACCGGAGCGGGGAGCAGGAGAGCGCCCTGGAGAGCTACCAGGGTGCGTTGAAGGATTTCCAGGCCGCCCAGGAGGCCGGCGCACCGGGTGCGGCGAACCTCAACGAGGGAGGCTGGGTCCTGGTTCGGGCCGCCTCGGCGGAGGCCGCCCTGGGGCGTCACGGCGATGCCCTGACCTCGCTGGAGGGCGCGATCAGCCTCTTTGCCGAATCCCGGCGGCTGGAGCCTGAGAACAGCTTCGGTCCACTGTCGCAGGGCCAGGCGTACGCCGCGCTCGGCGACCTGCAGGCGACGTCCACCGCACAGGGGGGGCTGGCCCACGCCGCCGCGGAGGACACCACCGCCCTGGAGATTCAGCGCAGCGCCATCCATTCACGGCTGCAGAGGGCGATGGCCAGCTACAGCCAGGCCATCAACTGCCTTGATCAGGCGCTGGCACTCGACCCGTCAGGCGGTTCTGTGACCAACTCGGTCAAGGCGGAGACCCTGCAATGCCTCGCCGAGTTGCAGGTTGCCGTGACGCGCCCCGCCGATGCGCTGGCCACCTACCGGGAGGTGCTGGCCCTCTACGACGGACCCTTGAGCGTCAACACAAGCAGCTTTCAGTACCAAGTGGGCCGGGGCCGGACGCTCCTGCGCATGGGCGAGCTGTGTGGGCATCTCGAGCAGCCCGCTGAGGCCGCGGCCCTCTTCGAGGCGGCTCGGACCGAGCTGTCCCGCGATGTCGCCATCGATGAGCCAATCCGCTCCGAGCGCGAGCGCCTCCTGGCCAGGGCGGGACGGGCCCTGGCCGCGCTGCCGTCGGAGTGACATGCCCCCCGTTCCCCTGGGGTCGCTTCAGGAGGCGCGAGGTACGGTGAGCTCGGGGAGCTCGACGCCGCTTCGCTCGGTGACCGATTCCAGCACCGTCAGGGTGGCATGGCCGGAGGAGAGAAGCATCGCGTCGGAGTCCGGTTCCAGGCGGGCACTGCCGTTCCCCCATCCCACCCTCACGAAACCCTGACCGACCTCGGTGACCGTGGTTTGCACGGCGCCGTAGCTGGCCAGCCGGGCCAGCCGCAGCCCGCGAAGCTCGGCGGCCGGGACGTCGGGGACATTGAGGTTGAGCACGAGGGGCTCATCACCGGCGAGGAGCCTGGGAAGGATGCCGGCGGTTACGTGGGCGGCGGTACCCCAATGCACGGCGGCGGACCCGGCGAGCGAGACGGCCATGGAGGGTCGTCCCTCCAGGTGACCGGTGAGGGCGGCCCCCACCGTCCCGGAGTGGAGGATGGCGTTGCCGGTGTTGGCCCCACGGTTGATGCCGGACAGGACCACGTCGGGTAGCCGGCCGAAGGCGCCCCGGCAGGCGATGCGGACGATGAACGCCGGTGCTGCGGCGACCGCATAGCAGCCGATGCCGTCGAGGCCCTCGAGCCGGCGCTCCTCGACAACCACGCGGCCGTCGGTCTGGACCGCGGTGAGCGAGCCGCCCGTGCCGCTGGCCTCCTCGATGGGCGCAGCGACCAGCACGTCGAGGCGGGCCGCCCGGGCCGCCAGTGCCAGCTGGCGAAGGCCCTCGGAGTCGATACCGTCATCGTTGGTGATCAGCGCCAGCAGCCGCGCCCGCCCTGACGCGCCCTCGGTCGATGGGGTCATCACCTCCATGTTAGTCGTCGGCATCCAACGCGGCGCCCGAGGGCCGGCGCCCCTCCTGCCCTGGGCGACGGTGGCGAGCGGCTCCTGCCGGGCCCGATGGCCGTCCCGTTGGCCGGTGACATAATCCCCAGGCATCTCCCGTCCGGTGGCAGCATGGAGGTCGACGATGGTGGCCCGCAGGGGTGTGAGATCCTGGCCGGTGTTGCGCCAGCTGACCGGCCATGATCATTTGGGCCGGGGGACGGCGGTTCGATCGGCCCGGACGGCCGGTCTCACTCCTCGGACGGCCTCCGCTGACCGCGTCGTCGCCAGCGTCTGTCCCTACTGCGCTGTGGGGTGTGGCCAGCGTGTCTACGTCAACGATGAGCGTGTCGTGCACATCGAGGG
>JBHELP010000171.1:0-9325 GCA_046263035.1 Candidatus Dormibacteria bacterium
CCAGCTGCTCACCGTGGAGGGGGAGGCAGGGATGGGCAAGACGGAGTTGCTCAACGCATGGCCGCCGGCGAACTCGTCACCGGCCGCTATCGTGCTGCGGGCTCAGTGTGCCGGCGTGGGTGGAAGCCTCCCCTTGCAACCGGTACTCGACGTCCTCCACACATATCTGCGAAGCCTGGAGGACGTCCATCGCCGGCGGCTCCTGGCAGTCGGTGGCCCCCTGGTGCTGCCGCTGCTTGACTGGCGGCAAAATGCCGGCGACTGGTCGCAGGAACTGACTGGCGCCGAGGTGGGGCCGGCGCTGGTGTTCGCCGCCCTGCTCCGCGTACTCGAGCACATGGCGGCGGAGTCGCCGGTGGTCCTGCTCCTCGACGACGCGCACCTGGCCACTCCCTCCACCGTGGATTGGATCCACTTCGTCCGCGGCCACGGTTCCGGCCTCCGGCTGCTGATGGTGGCGGCACGCCGCCCCGAGGAGGGTCTGCCCATCCGCGCCGACCAGGTCGTCGAGCTGCAGCCCCTCGACCTCGCGGCCACCCGGCGGGTGGTCGGGGACGAGCATGCCGTCGACCTCCACCGCCGGAGCGGCGGCAACCCCCTGTTCCTCGTCGAGCTGGCCGCGGCCGCGCCGGGGAGCGAGCTGCCCACCTCCATCCGCGAGTCAGTGGCCGCGCGCTGTGATCGGGCCGGTCCGACGGCGGCGGCCAGCCTCCGAACCGCCGCCGTCATCGGGCCCTCCATCGATCTGGACCTGCTTGCCGCGGTGACCCGCCGGCCGGCCGTGGGGCTGCTCGACCATCTCGAGGAGGGTGTGCGTCGACGCATCCTCGAGGAGGGCGGAGAGGGTTTCCGCTTCCGGCACGCCCTGGTCCGCGAGGCCCTGGCCGCGGGTTGCAGTCCCACCCGGCAGGCGCTGCTGCACCGCGAGGCCGGGCGCGCGCTGGCGGCACGACCCCGACCCGATCCGCTCGCCGCGGCGCATCACGCCCGCCTCGGCGGCGACCTGGAGCTGGCGGCCGACGCACTCGTGACTGCGGCGCGGATGGCCGCCGGTCAGTACGACCATGCCGAGGCCGAGCGCCTCCTCACCGATGCCATCGCCCTCCGGGACAGCGCCGAGGCCCGGCTGCCCCGCGCCCGCCTGCGCATGCTCCGAGGCCGTTACGACGAGGCCAGCCATGATGCCGGCGTCGCGCTGGACCTCGGCGGCGGGGCTCGCTCCCTGGAGATGGCCGGCGTCGCGGCGTACTACCGGCGCGAGCTCGGCCTGGCTCGCAACCTGGCCGACAGGGGCCTGGGCATGGCCGGCGACGCGGCGTCGCGGGCCGGGTGCCTGGTGCTCTCGGCGCGCGCGCTTCATGCCCTCGGCGACGTGGAGACCGCCGACCTGCGCATCACCGAAGCGGTCGATGTGGCCCGCTCGGCCGATCTTCCCTCCCCCGCCGCGGTTCTCGGCATGATCAGGATCCACCAGGGACGGGCCGCCGAGGCGCTCCGGGTTCTGCCAATCTCCGGCGAGGGCCTGGACGCCTCGGCGCATCTCTACGCGGCCTTCTCCCCGCTGCACGCCGGATTCATGAGGGCCTACGCGCTGGCGACGCTGGGCCGGGCCGCCGAGGCGCTCAGAGAGCTGGACACCACGTCGCGGGAGGTGGAACGGCTGCAGGTCAGCCGCTACATCGGCCTTGCCGACGCCTGGCGGGGATGGATTCTCCGCCAGCTGGGCAGCGTCGAGGAGGCCGACGAGCGCAACGGCGCGGCCGCTGAGGCGGCCGCTCGAGCCGGCTACGTGGAGTCGGAGGCGTACTCCCACCTCGACCTCATGGAGGGGCGCCTGCTGGCCGGTGATGTGGCCGGGGCGGATGCACAGCTGCGCCGGGCGGTGGCTCTCGAGGATCTCGAGCATGCGTACTCCTGGCGGCACCAGCTGCGGGCCCGCTGGCTTCGCGGCAGGCTCTGTCTCGACATCGGCGAGGTTGACGAGGCACTGAACCTGGCCACGACGGTGCGACGGGACGCCGCCAGGCTGTCGTCGGCGCGCTACGCCGTGCTGGGTTGCCTCCTCGAGGCCCGCGCCCGGGCTGCTGCCGGAGAGCCGGTGGACGCCGCCGACAGTGCCGCCGACCTCGCGCGGCTCGGGGATCTCGCCGGCCTGGAGGCCTGGTGGCTCATCGGCGAACATGCGCGCAGCCTGGGGGTCGATGCGTGGTGGGGACTGGCCGAGACCCACGCCGCCCGGCTGGCCACCGCCACCGATGAGCGGGCGGACGCCTTCCGGCGCTACGCGGCGACCCGGCTGGAGAGGATGAGGACGTCGGCCACGACCGGCTCCGGGGTGGGCCCCACAGCGGCCAGCGCCTCCTCGCGGAGGGCATGAGCGTCATCCGTGGAGAGCCCCGCCACGAACGGGGCGAGGTGGGCCATGCCCAGCCGGTAGTCGACGATGTCGGCCGGTCTGTGGACCCCGGTGTCGATGGACAGGGCACTCACGCCGACGTCGACGAGTCCCGCCGCACCGGCCAGACGCTCCAGCCGCGTGGGACTGGCGGTCAGCGGCTCCACAACGTCCTTGAGCCGCCGGTGCCAGGCCGGTGCCTGATAGCCGCGAAGCGCGGCGAGACCGTCGATCTGCTCCCGGGACGGATGGCGCCGTCCGTCCCCGGCGAACACCGCCACCATGACGGCGCCGCCTGGGCGGGTGACGCGCCGCGCCTCGTCAAGGGCGCGCCGGGGCTCGGGCACATGTGATACTGAGAAGCCGGAGATAACCACATCGATCACCGAGTCGCGCAGGGGGAGTGCGACGGCATCGGCGACCAGCGCCGGCGCCCGTTGGTCGCGGCGGTGACGGAGCATCTCGAGGGCGAGGTCGACGGCGATGACCCGGGCGCCGGCCGCGGCGGCGACCCGCGAGACGGCCCCCGTGCCGGCGCCGAGATCGAGCACCAAGCGCCCACTGAGCGGCATCGAGGTGTGGAGCACCAGCGCCTCGGCCATGCGGTGGTAGACGCGCTCGGGACCGCGGGCCCAGGCGGCGCTGCTGGTGGCGTAGGCCCGGCTCACCTCGCGCGACATGGTCACCGCAGGTGGTGCTGAGCGTCCATGGCGCGGTTCTCCCACCAGCGGAGCTCGGCCGCGTCGCCGTCGGTCTTGGTCCAGCCGAGCTGGAGGAGCGCACCGACGAGGGCCAGCCCCAGCTGGCGTTCGAACCAGCCACCGGTCTCGACGCCGGCGGCCTCCAGGGAGGCCCGATAGCCTTCGATGGCTTCCTCCTTGGTGTGCGGCAGCCGGTCGCAGTTGACCGCGAGATACCAGGCGAGGTCCATGCAGGCGGCACCCCGACCGCAGCGGTCCCAGTCGAGGAGGATGGTGCGGCCGTCGGGATGGGCACCGAGGTTTCCGAGCTTCCAGTCGGCGTGGATGAGCGTGGCCGGCGTCTCCTCCAACGCCGCCACCAGGGGCCAGGGGTCATGGGCCAGCTCGGCGAGGAGGGGGGCCGCGCGCGGGGCACGCTCGGGCAGCCGCTCCCAGCCCCGGCGCACCAGCGGGGGCACGGGGTCGTTGCCGCCGCCCGCCGCCTCCAGTGCGGCCATGATCGGGGTCAGGGCCACGTAGTGGTGGCTCAGCGGCATCAACCCCAGGCTGTCGCGCCACCCCCAGAAGGCGGCATGCAGCGCGGCCATGTGGGTCAGAAAGTGATGCTCCTGCTGCGCTGACAGCGGATCGCCTCCCTCCATGACGAGGTGCTCACCGACATCGCGCAGCAGCAGGACTCCGCTTACCCGCCCCGATGGCGAGCGCTCCACGGCAAAGCCGGCGACGGCATGGTCGATCTCCGCGGGGAACCGGCTCGGGATCGACGACCGCCACAGCTGCAGCTGCCGGCAGCACATGTCGCCGGTGGCGCGCATGATCCAGTCGTCGTCGATGCAGAGGTACTTGACGACGTATCGGCGGCCCTCGATCACCGCCCGCTCGAAGTGCGAGCCGGACAGTGAATCCGCTGTCTTCATCGGCCTGCGGTCGGTGGCGCCGGCAAGGAGGTCCTCGACGGTCGCCGCCTCGCGGATGGTCCCGGCCCTGACAACGCCGACCGCCCCAGGCTCACTCATCAGCGGCGGCGGCCATCTCCGCCATGCGTGCGGCCGACCAGCGCCCGCCACAGAAGGCGGTGTCCCGAATGATGCGATCCCCCTGTATCTCAAGACGGTGGATTTGGTGACACATGTGCGGTACACCGTCCAAGGCCCAGAGCAGCGCGAACTCCAGCAGCTCGCCGTTCGGAAGCGGGGTTCGGCGCAGTTCCTCGAAGTGCCCGGGGACGTCGAACCAGCGGGAGAGGGTCTCCGTGACGCCCGCTGCACCGCGCACGGTGAAGCGCCAGTCGGGCACGGTGGCGTCGAGCACGGCATCGCCGGCGAAGGCGTCGGCGCTGGGGATGGTGGCGGTCTCGATGGCGGTGGCGAGGCGGTCGGCGGGTGTGCTGGTCATGATCGGTGCTCCCTGGTGTTGTTCCATGAGGACAGGCTCCTCAGCCGGCTTGCAGGGTGTTTGCACTGTGGCAGGATGGGGCCGCAATGAGGGTGCTGCCCGAGGGACTGATCAGCCTACTCGCCTGCCCCGCCTGCCATGGTGACCTTCGCGAGAAGGACGGCACACTTACCTGTGCGGGCTGCGGCCGGACCTACCCGATTCGCGACGGAATCCCCATCCTGCTCATAGACGGCGACGGCTGACCCTCCGGGGCTCGGAGATGGAGTGAGTGACCAGGGACCTGGCCCCGTACCATCGATGCTGATGGACCGCACCACTCGCCATGGCAGCCCCCGCAGCGCCCTGCTCTTCCTCGCCCTCACCGTCGCTCTCCCCCTGGGACTGCTGGGCCAGGGCGCGTGGTTGCTGGTGACGGCGTCGGGGGCAGCGCGGGGTGGGAACCACACCTACGACTTCGGCCTGGTCCTCACCGGAGGGGGCGAGGCGCTGGTGGGCGTCGCGGTTCTCATCGCCACCGCCGTGATGGTGCTCCGCAATCCCCGGCGAGCCCGGCGCATCATCGAGGTGACGCCGCGGGAGGTGCTTTTGCCCACCGGCCCGCGCTGGGCCCGTGTCCCCGTCTCGGAGATCAGCGGCATCGGTCTGGGTGCCCCGACCACCGGCGACTGGGGAATCATGGTGTGGCGAACCGGCGGCGACCACACCAGGTTGGCCGGGCCCGGAATGAGCACGGGCGCTGCCCAACCCGATGACTCGGCGATAGCCCAGACCGCTCGGGAGCTCCACGCCCGCATCATCGAGTTGCAGGGGCCGGCCGGGCCGCTGGCCATCGAGGCGTGTCAACGGCGGCCCCCCATCGATCCCGATACTCGGATCACCAGGGTCTGGGACCCCGTCGACGGCCGTCACTATGCCGCCGGCGTAACTCAGATGGAGCCCGGTCGGGGCTGAGCCCCCCGGCATGCGGTGCGGGCCGGCGGCTCGCGCGCGTGGGTTCTAGCGGCGGGAGATCATGTCCAAAACGCTCTCGTCGAAGTACGTCATCCGGCTCTGCGGCAGGAGGAGCACCCGCTCCGGGGCCAGCTGGGCGACGAAGTCGGAATCGTGGCTGACCAGCACCACGGTGCCCTCGTAATTCTGCAGTGCGGCCAGCAGAGCCTCGACGGATTGAGGGTCGAGGTTGTTGGTGGGCTCGTCGAGGAGCAGCAGGTTGGCTCGGGCGACCAGGAGGCGTGCCAGTGCGAGCTTTGTCTTCTCCCCTCCGGACAGCGTTCCCGCCCTCTGCTCGGCGACATCGCCGACCAGGCCGAAATGGCCGAGAGCACTGCGCAGCTGGCCGTCGGAGGCGTCGGGTGCACCATCCCGGAGGTTGGCCAGAACCGACATCGAGGGGTTGATGTCCTCGTGCTCCTGGGCGTAGTAGCCGATGGTGACGTTGGCGCCCGGGCGCACGCGCCCCCGGTCCGGCGTCTCCCGGCCGGCGAGACAGCGCAGCAGGGTCGTCTTGCCGGCGCCGTTGACACCGACCAGCAGCAGCACGTCGCCGCGCTGAACCAGCACCTCAACCCCGCTGAAGATCCTGTTGCCGTCGTAGGACTTGGCCAGGTCCTCGACCTCGAGCACCTGGTCGCCGGCGCGGGCCGGCTCGGGAAACCGGACCTTCATCTGCCGGGTGCGCACCCGGGGGGCATGGTCCTTGAGCCGGGTGTTGAGTGCGTCGATGCGCCGCTGCAGGGCCCGCCGCTTGGTGGCGTGGGTGGCATTGCCCTTGGCAAACATCCTCTTGGTCTCCTGAAGCCGCCCAGTCTCCTTGGTGATGGTTGCCGCGGCGTGAGCCCGCTGCGCCTCGTCGGCGTCGCGCTGCTTGAGGTAGTCGCTGTATGTGCCGCGGTAGCTGTCGATCTGCGCGTTGTCCAGGGCCAGGACCCTGTCCAACCCGGTGTCCATGAGCTTGAGATCATGGCTCACCACCAGCACTGTGGCGTGGGTCTCGCGGAGGAACCTCATCACCCACCGCTTGGCGTCGGCGTCGAGGTGGTTGGTGGGCTCGTCGAGAACGAACAGGTCACCGCCGGCGAGCAGCAGTCCTGCCAGGTCGAGCTTGCGTCGCTGGCCACCGGAGAGCGCTTCGACCGGGGTGAGCAGGTCCTCGTCGGAGAGGCCCACGCCCTTGGCGATGCGTTCCGCGGTCGCCTCCAGCTCGTAACCGCCCTCGTCCGTGAACCGCTGCTGGAGGTCGCTGAACTGATGGATCGCCTCATCGAGAGCGACGCCCTCGACCTCCGCCATCAGAGTGGTGAGCCGCTCCAGCTCCTTCTGGACGGGAGTGAGCGGACTGACCTCGAGGAGATACTCCAGGGCAGGCCGACCATGGCCACCGGACAGTGTCGGGGTCTCCTGCTGCAGATACGCGGTGCGCCCGGGCGTGGTGACCTCGCCGGAGGTCAGCGCACCGTCGCCGGCGATGGCCCTGAGCAAGGTGGTCTTGCCCATGCCGTTGGCACCCACCAGGGCAACCTTCTCGCCCTGCCTGATGAGCAGCGAGGCGTCCTCGAGGAGCACGCGCGCCCCCATCTCGATGCGCGCAGAGGTGAGATTGAGCATTGTTGATCTCGCGGAGTGGCGTTCCAAACCCGTGACCACGCCCGGCGGCGTCGGCATCACCCGGTGGAACGTGTGGGAATTTGCCGGTCCCCGCTGCGAGCCGGGACCGCGTGCCCACCAGGGTACTACAGCGAGATGGAAAAGCCCCCCAACCGGCGCCTCACCGGCGACGCTGTGGCAATCACGGTGACGACGTAGCCGGCAAATCCCAGGGCGATGATGCAGACACTGGGGGGCACGCGCTGAAAGGTATGGCTGAGGGCGAGACCGGTCCATACGAAGACAAGCCCGAGGGCCACGGACAGCGCCATGGCGGCAAACGGTCGCGCGGTGACACGGAGGGCGATGGCCGCGGGGGTGACCATCAGACCGAGAACCAGTAGCGCCCCCACCGCCTGCACCGCCACGGCCACGGTGACCCCGGTCAGCGTCAGGAAGATGAGGCCGAGCAGCCGCACCGGGATGCCCCGGCCGGCGGCGGCGTCAGGAGAAAGGGTGGCGAAGAGCAGGGGCCTGGCGATGATGGCGAGGGCGATCATGACGGCCACGGCGACGGCAGCGCTGATCACCGCCTGCTGTGCCGATATCCCGAAGATGGAGCCGAAGAGGACGTTGACACCGGCAACACCATTGGAGGAGCTCTGTGAGGTGGTGTGGAGGCTGAGGAAGAGCACACCCAGGCCGAGCACCCACGCAAAGACCGTGCCGACCACCACGTCGCGGCCTCGGGAGTGACCCCCGATCGCGCCGAGAGCGACGGCGGCGGCAACGGTGATGGTGACGAGGCCCAGCAGTGGATCCGCGCCCAGCGCGAGTGCTGCCAGGGCGCCGGTGAAGGCCACGTGGCTGAGCGACTCGCCGGCGAACACCTGATTGCGAAGGACCAGGAAGTAGCCGGCAAAAGCCGCCGCGAGGGCGATGCCGCCACCGGCGAGGAAGGCGTTGCGCATGAACTCCTGGGCCAGCATCTGCTCAGCGGCCTACCACGGCAGCGCCGGCATGTGTGGAGGCCCGGCCCGGCCTCCGCCCGGCGACCATTCGCCCCCACCTGGTGAGGCGGGCAACGAGGTAGGCGGCGAAGGCGATGGTCGTCACCAGAAAGCCGACCGGGTAGGCGGTGAAATAGGCGACGCTCAGTCCCAGCCACACAAAGGCGACGGCAAGCATGACCGAGATAGCCGCACCCGCGGCCGGTCTGCCCGTCAGCTGATGCGCGGTGGCGGCCGGCGTCACCAGCAAGGCGAACACCAGCAGCGTCCCGGTGATCTGGGCGGACTCGGCGACGGCCAGCCCCATGAGGATCAGGAAACCCACCGACAGCGCCCTGACCGGCACGCCGCGGGCGGCAGCCACGTCGGGGTCGACCGAGGCGAAGAGCAGCGGCCTGGCGACGGCCGCCAGCCCGGCCACGGCAAGCACAGCGGCGACCAGGAGGATGATCACCTGCGAATCGCTGATACCGATGAAGGTGCCGAAGAGAAACGCGTAGACACCGCCGACAAATCCCTGGTACAGGCTGGCGAAGAGGAAGCCCAGCGCGGACGCGAATGCGAGCACCGATCCGATGGCGGCGGGGGCGGCACGTCCCTCCCCGCCGCCCGTGGACAGGGCGGCGATGCCGCAGGCGCCGGCCACGCAGAACAGGAGCAGCCCCGCCACCGGGGGAATACCCACCAGCGCCGCACCGGCCGCGCCCGGGAAGCCAATCTGGGAGAGGGTGTGCCCGGCGAAGCTCTGGCCGCGAAGGACCATGTAGTAACCGATGAGCCCGGCGACCACGGCGACGATGGTCCCGGCCTTGAAGGCGTTCTGCATGAAGGGAAACTCGAGCAGCTGCTGGACGTCGCTCCAGACGTCGACGGTGACCTGCGGCTGAACGGCGGCGTCAGTGATGAGCATGGAACGATGCCTGCTCCGGCTGGCCGACGACCACCAGTCGCCCGTCGCTGGTGGTGAGCACCTCGATCGGCGAGCCATAGAGTTGCGACAGGGTGGGACCACTGATCACCTCGCCGGGCGGGCCGGCCAGCGTCCTGCCGGCGGCGACGTAGACCACGCGGTCGAGGTAGGGCAGGATGGGGTTGACATCGTGGGCCACCAGCAGAACGGTGGCGCGGTATTCGCGACATATGTTCTGCACCAGGGTCGAGATGGCCTGCTGGTTGCTGAGATCGAGGCTCTCCAGGGGCTCGTCGAGCAGGAGGATGCAGGGGCGGCTGATCAGGGC
>JBHELP010000172.1:0-2693 GCA_046263035.1 Candidatus Dormibacteria bacterium
CCTTGCCACCCCCACCCTTGAGGCGCCGGGGCCGGCGCCGCCGATGAGCCCGGGTGGGGAGACGGTCATCCCGTTGACGCCGATCCGCCGCGCCATCGCCGACCACATGGTGCGCAGCCGTCAAACCTCACCCCATGCATGGATGATGATGGAGGTCGACATGAGCCCCGTGGTCCAGCTCCGTGGGGCATGGCGGGAGGAGTTCAAGCGGCGTCACGGTGTGGGGCTCACCTTTCTGCCCTTTGTCGCCCGCGCCGTTGTCGAGGGCCTGAGACGCTTTCCCACCCTCAACTCCACGTGGTCGGAGCAGGGGGTTGTACTCAAGCATGACATCAACCTGGGCATCGCCATCGCGCTGGAGGACAACCTGATCGTGCCGGTGATCCGCAATGCGGACCGGCTCACAGTCACCGGCCTGGCCACCGCCATGGGCGACCTCGCCGATCGGGCCCGCACCAAGCGGCTCAAGCCCGACGAGACCCAGGGCGGCACGTTCACCCTCAACAACACCGGAAGCCTGGGCACGGTCATGTCCCAGCCCATCATCAACCAGCCCCAGGCCGCCATCCTGGCCATGGACTCCATCATCAAGCGGCCGGTGGTGGTGGCGGGTGCCTCCGTCCGCTCGGGCTCAGGCCCCGTCGGCGGCAGCGACGCCATCGCGGTGCGCGCGATGATGAATCTCTGCATCTCCTTCGACCATCGCATCAACGACGGTCTCTCCGCGACCCGCTTCCTCAAGGCGGTGAAGGAGACGCTGGAGACCCTCGACCCCGCCGCCAGCTTGGCATGACTGCTCCCGTGGCTGGGAGCGCCGCCGCATACCGGCGCCTGCTTCCAGATGGGGTTGACCGCCGTCCGGCCTGGCTGACGGTCAGGCTTCCCACTGGAGACGGATACCACCGGCTCAAGGGCCTGATGCGTGATCTCTCGCTGAACACCGTATGCGAGGAGGCGCGCTGCCCCAACATCGGCGAATGCTGGGGCCAGGGCACAGCGACATTCATGATCCTCGGTGACGTCTGCACCCGAGCGTGCGCATTTTGCGCGGTTACCAGTGGACGCCGCGGAGGTGACATCGACGCCGGCGAGCCGGCCCGGGTTGGCGAGGCCGTGGCCCGCATGGGGCTGCGCCATGCCGTGGTCACATCGGTGGACCGTGACGATCTTCCCGACCTCGGCGCCGGGGTGTTCGCCGCCACCATCCGGGAGATCCGCCGGCAGGCGCCGGGCTGCACGGTCGAGGTGCTCACCCCGGACTTCAACGGGAGCGAGGAATCGCTGGCCACGGTGATGGCCGAGGCACCGGAGATCTTCAACCACAACCTGGAGACCGTGTCGCGCCTCTACGCGCGGGTGCGGCCCAAGGCCGGGTACCGGCAGAGCCTGGAATTGCTCCGAGCAGCCCACCGCATGCAGCCCGCGGCACGCATCAAGTCCGGACTCATGCTTGGCCTCGGCGAGTCAGCCGACGAGGTGCGCGAGCTGCTCCGCGACATGCGCACGCACGATGTGGAAATTGTCACCATCGGCCAGTACCTACGGCCCTCAGCGAAGCACCATCCCATCGTCCGCTTCGTGCCTCCGGAGGAGTTCGCGGAACTGGGCGGTTTCGGACGGGAGCTGGGCTTCAGCCATGTGGAGTCGGGGCCGCTGGTGCGCAGCAGCTACCACGCCGCCGAGCAGGCGGCGCCACTCGTCACGGACCGCCGCGGCACTGAGAGCGTGCCGGCGCGTGCAGGACGTGGCCATGAAGCGGCTGTGCATGGGGCGGGTGACGCCGAGAATCATGAGCACGAGCCGGATGACGCCGAGCAACATGTGTCCGCTGGTCGGGCGCTGACGCACGACGGGCCGGCACCGCCGCGGTGGCCCCGGCTGTGACCCATACCCTCCGCCCGCTGTGGTTGGAAACCGTGCCATACCGGCAGGGATGGTCCCTGCAGCGGCGCCTGGCCCAGGCGCGGCGGTCCGGGGAGATCACGGACGACTGCCTGCTGCTGCTGGAGCATCCGCCCACCTACACCATGGGTCGCACTGGTGAGGCGGCCCACCTCGGCGCCGGCGTCGAGCACCTCACGGCGCTGGGAGCCGACTACCTGGAGGTGGACCGCGGTGGATCGGTGACCTTCCATGGCCCGGGCCAGCTGGTGGCCTACCCCATCGTGCGTGTGCCGGACATCTTTCCCCTGGAGGCGTCGCGCGGTTCCGGCGACGTCATCCGCTATGTACGGTCGCTGGAGCAGGCGGTGATCGCCACCGTCGGGGAGCACGGCATCGTCGCCACGGCCCGGCCACCGCACACCGGTGTCTGGGTGGGTGGAGGCGCCAAAAAGCTGGCATCCATTGGGGTCAAGGTTGCCGGTGGCGTCTCGACACACGGCATCGCCCTCAACGTTTCCACCGACCTCGACTGGTTCTCGCACATCGTTCCCTGCGGCATCGCCGGTGCCGCCGTCACGTCGCTGGACCAGTTGGGAGCGAGATGTGTGAGCGTGCGGGCATGTTCGGAGCAGCTCGCCGCGGCGCTGGCAGGCGTCTTCGGCAGCAGGATCGCGGAGGCTGATGAAGCGCTGCGGTCATTGGTTGCCGCCCATCTCCACGGAGAGACACTGGCCGCGTAGCGACCGTGCCTGGGGCGCAACCTGTTACATGAGCACCACATGGCCACCATGCCTGGATGGCAGGATGGT
>JBHELP010000173.1:0-24814 GCA_046263035.1 Candidatus Dormibacteria bacterium
TCAGGCGGACAGTGGCCCGTGTTCGCGGCGCTGACAAGATCGCCGCAATCCGCTGCCCTCCGGTCGAGATCGACATGCCCCAGGCGATGAGGCCCGCCACCACAGCAATGGCCAGACAGATGGCGGTGGCGGCGGGATCCCAGTCCAGCTGCTCGGCGCGATCACCGGCAAAAACGAAGCGACTGAAACCGAAGCGGGGGATGGAGGCACCCACAACGACCACTGCGGTGACCGCGCACATCACCGCCACCGAACGGCGCAGGCGCGGTTCCGCCTCGACGACCCTCTGGGGCTGCAGCCCGCGGCGGCGCGGCGGCTCACCACGGAAGAGGCCGGCCATCAGCCGCCCGGCGCAGACCGCCGTGACGACCATGGCGGTGAGGACGGCCGCCACCACCAGGATCGTGGCCGCCGTTCCCGGATGACCACTGGTGGCCGCCCGGTTCCGAAGCGCCGTGGCCAAAACGCTGTAGTTGATCAGAGATCCCCCGCTGATTCCCGCGGCCCACACCGCCAGGCCAATGCAGCTCCAGCGCATCCGCGGCCACATGCCGCGAATCCCGTCGATCTGCTGCGTTCGGTAGACGCGGACCACGTTGCTGATGACCATGACCAGCAGGGGCGTGAGCAGCAGGTAGACGAGCAACCCGAAGAGGGGCCGCCCGTAGCCGCCCAAGCCGAAGGCGCAGACCACCAGGCCGAGCTGTGTCACCGAGGCGAACACGGCCAGCCTGATGATGTCCCGCTGCATCAGGGCGGCAACCGCCGCTGCGGCCGCGGTGAGAGCACCGATGAGAGCCATGGCGGTGAGCAGGTGGGGCACCTCCAGGAACAGGCCATGGACGCGGGCCAGGAGGACCACGCCCGTCCCGGCGAGCAGGGACGCCATCAGGGCCAGCCCGGCCGGCGGCGCCCCGGCCGCCTCCACGAGCCAGGCATGGAAGAGCAGTTGCATCGCTCTGGCCGAGGCGGCCACGAGCAGCAGAATGGCAAGCAGCGCCAGTGTCCGCATGCCGACACCGGGAATGCTGCCGACGTGGGCGAGGTGCCACTCGCCTTCAAGGACTCTGAAGGAGAACGGATCGCTGGTGTCGGCACCCAGGGCGGGCGGCACAGCCGAGGCGTGGCGGCCCAGCTTGATGTAGGCGACAACCACGGCGAGGAGGAGGGCGAGATCGCCGAGTCTCAGGTACAGGAACATCCTCCGTGCCCCGGTGGCCACCTCCGGGCTGGTCCACCAATGGAGCGCGAGCAGGTAGGCCGCCACTGCCGCCACCTCCCCCATAACCCAGAACTGGAAGAGATTGGGGCTGGCGACCACTCCCAGCAGCGCGAAGGTGAAGACGGCGAGCACCTGATAGAAGCGGCGGAGCTCAACATCCGTTCGCATCAGTGTCAGGCCGTGCCACTGCACAATCGCGCTCACGAAGGCCACCACCGCCATGAGCGTGACGCTCAGCGGATCGACACTCACTCCGAACAGGGGGGAGAGCGTGGGGGCGAAGACGGCGCCCTCGGTGGGACGTACCTCCCAAAAGGTGATGACGGACTCATAGGCGGGGTCCGCCTGGTGGAGCAGGCGGTAGATCAGGAGCAGGACCGCCACAACCGCGGCCAGGGCGCAAAATGACATGCCGATCTGGGCGCTCCGGCGGGGCGCCACGGCGATGTAGGAGAAGAGCCAGCCCAGCAGGGGCAGCAGGGCCACCAGCCAGGCCAGCGTGTAGACCGACATCCGGGCTATGCCGAAAGGTCGGTCATGTCTTCGAGGTCGTGGCTGCCCCGCCGCCGCCAGGCCAGGGTCAGCATGCCGGCGCCCACCGCCAGCTGAGCGCCCAGCGACAGAATCGCCATGAGGGCCAGCGCTGAGCCCCCGGCAGAGCGGTCCCCCCCGGTACCGAGCTCCGTGAATCCGACGAGCGCGATCACGGGCGCCAGGAACATGAGGGCCAGGGCACACAACAGGGCCACGCCGTGGCGCCTGACCAGAACCCCGTAGAGACCGATTGCGAAGATCAGCGCGCTGAGCACGGCGTAGTGTGCCGGTCCCACGGTCACGGGCTGCCTCCACCAGGGCCTGGCCTGCCGCGAGCGGCCAGCCGGTCCTCGCGACGACGCCGGGTGCGCTCGTCGCGGTGCCGGCGCTCCGAGTGGCGCCTGTCGAACTCCCGCTCGTCGTCTCCCACCGCGCAGAGCAACAGGCCGCCTCCGGCGGCAGTCACCAGAAGGACGACCGCGACGCCGACGATGACAGGTTCCCGCTCATGGAGAACGCTCAGCAGCGTCGAGGCGCCGGCCCCATGGTGCCAGTCACCGCTCCGAGCGATCGACACCCATGTCACCATGACTGCAAAGGCGGTTGCAAGCGCAGCGGCCGCCGGCCACAAGCGAACTCCTGGCGCCGGCACGCTCAGGGACTCCCGGGCGGTCTGACGCCGTAGGACACGAAGCGCGGTCAGGGCGGCAACGCCGACCAGCAGCGCCTGGATGAGAGCAAGCATCCGAGAACCGGCCAGGCCCTCGAGAAGGGCGGCAATCACCATCGTCGCTGCCAGGGCCAGTCCGGCGGACGCCAATCGACGTACGGCAACAGTGGCCAGCGATCCGCCCACGATGAGGGCGCCGAGCGCGTAAAAAGCGACCGCGTTGACGGTCACGTCGTCAAACCGCGCCTGGCCCGAATCAACGACCCACCATCGCGCCGGATTGTAGGCGCCATCGTCCCAGACGGGGGATCAGGCGCTGTCCTCGTCCTCCAGGCGACCACCGCAAGCAGGCTCATGGGCCTCGGCGACCGCGGCCACCGGGTCGAAGAAGAGAAGCAGGCTCAGGCCCAGGGAGGCGAGGAGAAGGCCGCCGAGAGCCACGGGTGTGAGGCTGACCCCTATCCAGGGCAGCCGGACACCGGCCTCCCATGGACCGGGGGGCGACGTGGAGGCAGCCGACCCCAGCCGGCGAAGCTGCTCAGCGGTGGGGAAGGACCGCTGGCCGGCCACGCCCACGACGAATACCACGGCGCCGGCACAACGGACGTGATACAGCCAGTTGCCCGTACGACGTCCGGCTCGGACTGCCGCAGCGGCGGCGATGCAGCCGGCCAGAACGGCCAGGCACCCCAGGAGAACTTCATACCAACGCGGTGGCAGACCGGTCACCGGTCTAGTTGGCGGAGCGGACGATACCGCCGCCGAGCACCTCATCCCCCTCATACAGCACCACGGACTGACCGGGCGACACCTGGCTCACCGGAGGGTCGAAGGTCAGGCGAAGCCCTGCCCCTGCCACCGACACCACGACCGGGTGGGCAGCTCCATGGGCGCGAAGCTGCGCCTGACAGCGATGCGGCGAGACCGGCGCTCGTCCTGCCACCCAGCGGATGTCCTCGGCGACGACCAGCGACCGTTGCAGCGCCTCACGGGGGCCGACCACGACGGTGTTCGTCCGCCGGTCCAGGTCCACGACATAGAGCGGTCTCGCGTCCGGCCGGTTCACGCGGCAACCCAGACCACCTCGCTGACCGACGGTGTAGAAAGGCAGACCCTCGTGCTCACCAAGACGCGCGCCCGCGCCATCAACGATGGGACCCGGGGAGTAGCGACCGGCAAGGCGCTGCCGCAGCGCATCCCGCATCCCGCCGTCCACGAAGCAGAGCTCCTGGGAGTCCGGCTTGGCGGCGGTGGCCAAGCCCCGCGTGCGGGCCTCCTCCCGCACCGCCCGCTTGGAGGGCATCGTTCCCAAAGGAAGCACGGCATGACCCAGCTGCTCCTGGTCCAGCCGGTGCAGGGTGTAGGCTTGGTCCTTCCGGGCATCCACGGCTCGATGCAATGTCCACCGGCCGTCCCTGCGCTGGATCCGCGCATAGTGGCCGGTGGCCACGTGGGTCGCCCCCACCCGTCGGGCCCTGTCCAGCAGCACACCGAACTTGATCCGCTGGTTGCAGTGAACGCACGGGTTCGGCGTTCTTCCAGCAGCGTACTCCGCGTCGAATCCGGCGATCACCTTCTCATTGAACTCCGCCTCGAGGTTCCACGCATGGTGGGGGATGCCCAGACGCGCCGCCACCCGGCGAGCATCCTCGACAGAATCCACCGAGCAGCAGCCGCGATCCCGCACCATCTCTTCGGTGCGAGGCCACATGGCCAGAGTGATCCCCAGCGTCGGTATGCCACGGTCAGAGCAGAGGGCGGCCGCGACACTGGAGTCGACGCCTCCGGACATCGCCACCGCCACCACGGCCCCCGGAGGCAGCAGATCGAAGGGCTCAGCCGGCAGGCGGCTCTCCGTCGGGGGGGTTGCCTCCCGCGACCGCGGGCACGATGGAGAGGTCGTCATTGTCACCGACGGGCGTTTGCAGCCCCTGACCGAATCGGATGTCGGACTCGTTCAGGTACACATTGATGAAAGGACGCAACTCTCCGGCGCCGTCATAGAGACGATCGCGAAAGCCGGGAAACTTGGCCTCCAGGTCGGCGAGGGCCAGGGATACGGTCTGCCCCTCGACGCTGACCTCGGCCTGCCCCTCGGTGAGGCGGCGGAGTGGTCCCGGGATCCGTACGGTGACTGCCATGGCCGAAGTATACCGGCGAGACTGGCGGTCAGCGACCGATCACCGCGTCGGACGGTGGAAGTTGCACCACGAGGGGACTGGCCTCCGCCCGCTCTGGAGACCCCTCGACAAGGTCGTCATAGACGAGTTGCGACCAGGTCTCCATGCTCAGGTAGTGCCTGCGCATGGCCTCCAGGGTCAGGCATTCACCCTCCAGCTTGTCCACCTCCCGGATGGAGACCGGCCCCTCCGCCGGCTCGACAAGGAAGACCAGCCCCAGATGCACGCGCGACACCGGACTCGTGTCGTCGTTGAGCACGGCGACGAGGCGGGCCGTCGATGTGGAGGAACAGGAGATCTCCTCGGCCCACTCCCGGGCCAGACCGCCGACCACGGGGTCGCCGCCGCGCCCATCCTCCGGGTTGACGTGTCCCCCAACGCCGAGGGAATAGAGGTGATGGAGCCGCTTCTCGCTGGATTCGCCGAGCCGCCTTGTCAGCAGGTACCTGTCATCGTCATGGAGGCGGACGATGCAGTAGGGGACGATCTGCTGTTGACTGGGGTCTCCCTCCACCAAATGCCGGGGATGATATTCGGACACGGCCCGGATGATGCGGAGGATTCTCTCCAAGCCGGTGGTCACCAGCCCGTGCCATGCTCCGTCCGGAAAGATCGCCGTCCTGGCCACACAGAGCACGTCTTCGGGGCTGCCGGTGCGGGAGGGCCTGGGCCCGCGCCGATCCCTGCTCACTCTCTGCGTCCCGCCACGCTGAGAGCGTAGCCAGGTAGGGTGGGCCCATGCCTGAGCTCCCCGAGGTGGAGGCCCTGGTACGGGCTCTCGCCGGGCGCATGAGCGGCGAGGCGATCGCCGATGTCACCGTCCACAACATCGCCACTCTCAAGACGTACGACCCGCCCCTCAGAGCGCTGAGAGGGCGTGCGGTGCAGGGGTGTGCACGGCAGGGGAAGTTCGTTGACATCCTCGCCCCTCCACTGCATCTCGTCATCCACCTATCTCGCGCCGGATGGCTTCACTGGCACGACCGTCTCCCTCAGCGGCGTCCCTCGATGCGGGGTCGTCTTGCGCTGCAGTTCCGCCTGGAGAGCGGCTCGGGCTTCGAGGCCACCGAGCAGGGCACCGAGAAGCGGTTGGCGGTGTACCTGGTGCGGTCTCCGGAGGATGTCCCCGGCATCGCCCATCTGGGGGTTGACGTGATGGACCGGCGATTGGACGTCGCGAGCTTCTCCCAACTTCTCCGGGAGACCGGTGCAACCCTCAAGCGGACGCTGGGGGATCAGGCGGTGATCGCCGGGATCGGCAATGCGTATTCCGACGAGATCCTTCACGCGGCGCGGCTGTCACCGTTCCAACGGGCATCGGCACTCACCGACGGTGAGCTGGCGCGGCTTCACGCCACCATCGGTGAGGTCCTCGGAGCAGCGGTGGAGCGGGAGGCCGGCCTGGAGCCGGGAGCCCTCAAACCGGACAAGCGGGCTCATCTCCGGGTCCACGGCCGGACGGGCGAGGCGTGCCCGGTGTGTTCGAGCACCATCCGCGAGGTTTCCTATTCGTCGCGCTCCTTCCAGTACTGTCCCGGTTGCCAGACAGAGGGCCGTGTTCTCGCCGACCGCCGCATGTCTCGCCTGTTGCGCTGAGCACGGCGGCGCCGGAGTTGCGACGATGCGGACCGGGTGGCGTCGCCCGACCTGCATCAGCCTGGTGGTCGGGCTCGACAGTGGGGGGTCCCGCGCGGGCATCATCAGGGTCCTGACCCGCGCTGCGGCTACCTTGGCCAGGCCAGAAGGGTGCCCAGATCCTCGAAGAACCCTGGATAGGACACGGCGACCGCCTCCGCCCCCATGATGCGCGTCGATCCCCCTCCAGGACCGACAAGCGAGCCGGCGACGGCCCAGGCCATGGCCAGCCGATGATCACCCCCCGAGTCCAGCTGCGCGGCACGGAGGTCGACCGGCCCCTCCACCGCCATCCCGTCGTCGAACCTCTGGCAGCGAGCACCGAGCTCAGTCAGACCGTCGACCACCGAGGCGATGCGGTCGGACTCCTTCAACCTCAGCCCGGCGGCATCGCGGATGACGGTGGTGCCCTCCGCCTGGGTCGCCAGCACGGCGAGCAGCGGCAGCTCGTCGATGCAGCGAGGCACCAGGGCGCCGCCAATGGTCGTGGCTCGGAGACGGGTACCGCACACCTCGACGTCGCCCATCGGCTCGCCCCCATCGGGAACCTCACCCTCCCTCACCTCCACCGACGCCCCCATGTGGCGAAGCACCTCCAGGAAGCCGGTCCTCCCGCGGTTGAGGGTGACGCCGGGGCAGGTCACCCGCCAGCCCGTACGGGTGGCGGCAAGCCCCAGGAAGAATGCGGCGGAGCTCAGGTCGCCGGGCACGCGCAGGCTGAAGGCGCCAAGCCGGCCCGGCTCGACGCAGACGCGGTGACCGCCATCCGTGGTGGCAACCTCGATGCCGCACAGGCGAAGCATGCGCTCGGTGTGGTCGCGGGTGGGCGCCGCCTCCACCACCGTGGTGGGACCGTCACCGTTGAGGGCCGCCAGAAGGATGGCCGACTTGACCTGGGCGCTGGGTACCGTCATGACATGCTCCATGCCCCTCAGGGGCGGCCTGCCCTCGACGGTGAGCGGAGCCGTCCCCTGAGTGGTCTCCACGATGGCGCCCATGGCCCGAAGCGGATCGGCCACCCTACCCATGGGCCGCCGGCGCAACGACGCGTCGCCGTCGAGCACGGCCCGCAGCCGGTGCCCGGCCAGGACGCCTGACATCAGCCTCATGGTCGTCCCGGAGTTGCCGCAGTCGAGGGACGTCTGCGGAGTGTGCAGGGTGCGACCCGCGCCGGCTCCCTCGAAGTCGAGCCCGCCGGCGCGGTCGGAGCGCATCCAGGCGCCGCAGCGTCGAAGGGCTTCCGCGGTGCGGGCCACGTCCGCCGCCGGAGACAGGTTGCTCACCCGGCTGCGGCCCTGGGCCAGCGACCCCATGATGAGCGCCCTGTGGCTGATGGACTTGTCTCCCGGGACCCTCACGGCGCCCTGCAGCCGGAGCGCCGGGCCCACCTCTCTCACACCTCCACGTCCCCGGTGACTGGCCCGTCACCCGCGCGCACCCGCTCCAGCTCCGCCTTGATGGCCAGAGCCCCGCGGGAGTAGACGAAACGCATCGCCGACTGGGGTAGCTCCGTGTTGAGAAGGATGAGCACGCGGATGCAGCGGGGAATGCTCCGCGGATTGCTGGGTACGGTGTCCATCTCGTGGCCGCAGAGGAGGGGCACATCGACCCACCCGAGCTGCCGGGCGGCGACCGCCGGGAACTCACTGCGAAGGTCCGGGGTGGTGGTGAACCAGACACCGGCGACCTCCTCGGGATCCAAGGGGTTGAGCCTGATCAGCTGCTCGAGGAGCTCTCGGGTGGCCGCCAGTATCTGCTCGGGTTGGTCCTCGTCCACCGTTGTCGCGCCACGGATGCCGCGAACCGCCATCAGGCGTCCGCCGCTCGCTCACCGATCAGCTCGACAAGGAACCGCCGGGCCGCCTTCGTGGGCCTCATGGCATCCGCGGTGACGGCGTCCAGCAGCGCGGCGCCGACGATGACGGCCTCGGCGTGGCCGGCCAGCTCGATGAGATGCTGGTGGCGGGATATGCCAAATCCCAACGCCCGTGGCAGTGCCGAGATGGTGCGGACGCGCTCCAGAAGCGCGATGGCCGATCCGCCCAGCGTTGCGCGGGCCCCCGTCGTCCCTGCCACGCTGACGCAGTACACGAAGCCCGAGGCGCCGGCGCACACCGACGCCAGGCGCTCGATGGGTGTCGTCGGCGCCACCATGGGGATCAGGGCCAGGCGGTGGGTCGCGGCCACATCGCGGATCTCGGCCGCCTCGCCCGACGGGAGATCGGGCACTATGAGGGCGTCAGCACCCGCTGCGGTCAGGCCGGCGGCGAACGAGTCCACCCCGTGGGCCATGACCAGGTTGGAATAGACCATCGCGGCCAATGGAATCGTCACGCCCTGCCGGCGCGCCTCAGCGATGTGGCTGAGCGCCATCTCCGGAGTCATTCCATTGGCCAGGGCCCGCGTCCCGGTCGCCTGAATCGTCGGTCCATCGGCCATGGGGTCACTGAATGGAATTCCGATCTCGGCGGCGAGGCAGCCGGCCTCCTGAGCGGCCAGCAGCAGGCCCGGAGTGTCGTCGATCTCGGGAAAGCCGGCCGTGAAGTAGGGGATCACTCCGGGAAGGGCATCCCCCGCCCGCCGCGCGAAGGCGGCATCCAGAGGACCGGGGGAGGTCGTCACTGTCATCGGCCTGCGCCGCCCCGGCCACCGGCGAGCGCGCCTCCCGCGCCGCCAGCCGTCGTGTCGCCGGAGCTTTCGCGCACCGTGTCGATGTCCTTGTCGCCGCGGCCGCTCAGGCAGACCAGAACGATGCCATCGCGTGGCAAGGCGGCGGCGACGACCCCGGCGGCATGGACGGCGTGGCTGGACTCCAGGGCCGGGATGATGCCCTCCAGGGCACATACAGTGTGGAACGCGGCCAGCGCCTCCGCATCGTCGGCGGCGACATAGCGCACCCGTCTACTGTCACGGAGTGCACTGTGCTCCGGCCCCACACCCGGATAGTCGAGGCCCGCGCTTATCGAGTGGGTGGTGAGGATCTGTCCGTCCCCGTCCTGCATCACGTAGCTGAAGGATCCCAGCAACACACCGGGGCGACCCCGGGCCAGCGGGGCGGCATGCTCATCCCCGTTCAATCCCCGGCCGGCCGCCTCGACGCCCACCAGCTCGACCTGATCATCATCGAGAAAGGCCGTGAACATGCCTATGGCGTTGCTGCCCCCACCGACACAGGCCACCACCGAGTCGGGAAGGCGACCCCAACGACTCAGCGCCTCTGCTCTGGACTCATCTCCGATGACCCGCTGCAGGTCCCGGACCACCAGGGGGAAGGGGTGGGGACCGACGCTGCTGCCGAGCACGTAATGAGTGTCCTGCGCGGTGGCGACCCAGTCGCGGATGGCTTCGTTGGCTGCATCCTTGAGGGTCGCCGACCCGCTGTCGACGGGTATGACCTGAGCCCCGAGGAGGCGCATCTTGTACACGTTGAGCGACTGCCGGCGCATGTCCTCCCGGCCCATGTACACCTCGCATCTGAGCCCGAAACAGGCACATGCGGTGGCCGTCGCGAGGCCGTGCTGCCCCGCCCCCGTCTCGGCGATGATCCGTTGCTTGCCCAGGCGGCGGGCGAGAAGGACCTGGCCGAGAGCGTTGTTGAGCTTGTGCGCCCCGGTGTGGAGCAGATCCTCACGCTTGAACCAGATCTGGGCACCACCGATCTCCTCGCTCAGCCGGCGCATGTGGGTCATCGGCGTGGGCCGTCCGGCGTAGTCGCGCAGCCAGGTCGCCAGCTCGATGCGAAACTCGACGTCGGCGAGAGCGTCCGTCCAGGCCTGTTCCAACTGCTCCAGCGCCGGAACCAGCGTCTCGGGAACGTAGGCGCCACCATAGCCGCCGTAGCGCCCGGGCTGCGGCTCGATCATGCCGCCGGCCTCCCCACCCGTTCAAACGCGGCCCTGGCCTCATGCACGAACCTCTCCACCCGGACGGGATCCTTCATCCCAGGAGAAGCCTCGAGGCCGCTGGACGCATCGACACCCAGGGGAGCCGCTGCATCGATCGCCCTGGAGACATTCTCGGCCGTCAGGCCCCCGGCCAGGATGATGGGACGGTGGCGGGCCACCTCGGCGGCCCAGCCGAGGGGCACCGCGCGACCCGTGCCTCCGGGGAGGGCGTCCGGCTCATCCGCGCTGCCGTCGAGGTGAAGGAGACCGTCCGGCCACCAGTCCACGGTGTACGCCTCGGCCCGGGTCCTCGGATTGATTGCACGAATGACGGGAACCGAGCAATGCTGCACCAGACCGCGGTCCACCGGCCCGTGCACCTGCACGGCGTCGAGGTGATAACGCTCGGCGGCATGGTCGCACTGCGCTGCCGTCGGAGACAGCAGAACGCCGATGAGGTCGACGTGCCCCGCGGTGACCGCCGCAACCTCGCGAGCTGCGGTGTCGCCCGCATGGCGCGGGCTTTCGGGTACCAGCACGATGCCGATCCAGTCCGCACCGGCGGCGATGGCGACCTCGGCGAGGGCGGCGTCGGTCACGCCGCAGACCTTGATGATCATGGGAGGGGATCGCCGGCGGCGGCGGCACGCGAGGCCCGCACCATCTCGGCACAGGCCGTCGCCGGACTCGCCGCACGCATCAGCGACTCGCCGATGAGCACGGCATCGGCGCCCTGGGCAATGAAGCGTGCCGCGTCGGCCGGCTCCCTCATACCGGACTCGGCGACGCAGATGGTGCCGGCGGGGACCAGGTCTCGGAGCCGGGGGAACGTCGAGGGGTCCGTGGTCAGGGTGCGCAGATCGCGGTTGTTGATTCCGACGCACTCTGCGCCCGCATCCACGGCCCGAGCCACCTCCGCCTCGGAATGGACCTCGACTATGGCGTGCGCACCGCAGCGCCGCGCCGCCGCCAGACAGTCGTCGAGCAGCGAGCCGTCGAGGAGCACGACGATGAGCAGGACCCAGTCCGCCCCGGCGATGCGGGCCTCCGGGATCTGCACCGGGTCCACGACGAAGTCCTTCCGCAACACGGGCACCCCCACCGCCTCTCGCACCGCCACGAGGTCGTCGAGGGAGCCACCGAAGTCGGGACGATCGGTGAGCACCGAGATGGCGGCTGCACCAGCGCTCACGTACTCCCCTGCCAGCCGACCACAATCCAGGTGGTCGCGCAGGAGACCGCCGCTGGGGGACCGACGCTTCATCTCGGCGATCACCGCGCCACCGCTCAGACTGTGCCCCAGCGGGCGGCCCTCGCCGGTCAACTCCGCCTTCGCCCACATCGCAGCGCGCCCGCAGCGAAGCCGGCTGACCTCGTGCCGCTTGCGGATGGCGATGGGCCGCAGGGCTCCCAGCGTATCGGCGATCACGCCATCACCGGCCTGCTCACGGCTATGCCGGCCGATTCGAGAAAGTTGGCCAGCAGCGTGCGGCCCATCCCGGTGCGGATGGACTCGGGATGAAACTGGACACCCTCCACGGGGAACCGCCGATGGCGAAGCGCCATCACCAGGCCGTCGACCGTCCAGGCCGTCACCTCCAGGCAGTCGGGAATGGTGTCGCGCTCGACGATCAGCGAGTGGTAGCGGGTTGCCTCGAAGGGGTCGTTGAGGCCGCGGAGGGCACCATGCCCAAGGTGGTGGATGGCGCTCACCTTTCCATGCATCACCACCGGGGCACGGACGACGCGGCCGCCATAGGCCTGGCCGATGACCTGGTGTCCCAGACAGACGCCCAGCATGGGTAGCCGCTCTCCCAATCGAGTGACGATCTCCAGGCAGATGCCCGCCTCCGAGGGGGTGCCAGGGCCGGGCGAGATCACCAGTGCTCGAGGTGGGTCCGCGGCAACCTCGTGGACCGTGACCTGGTCATTGCGGACCACCATGGTGCCCGCCCCCAGCTCCTCGAGGTACTGCACCAGGTTGTACGTGAAGGAATCGTAGTTGTCGATAACCAGCACGTCCGCCGTCGCCGACACGCTCACGCGCGCGCCTCCTGAACAGCGCAGAGCAGTACCGCCAGCTTGTTGTCGATCTCCCGGACCTCCTCCTCGGCCGTGGAGTCGGCCACGATCCCGGCGGCCGCCTGGGCATGCGCCACGCCGTCCTTCACCACAATGGTTCTCAGCGCTATGGCGGTGTCCACGTTTCCGCCGAAGCCGACGTAGCCTACCGCGCCGGCGTAGGCCCCGCGGGCCTCCGGCTCCTGCTCGGCGATGATCTCCATGGCGCGGACTTTTGGTGCTCCGGTCACCGTACCCGCGGGGAAGCAGGCCCGGAGCGCATCAAGCGATGTGTGGTCCGGCCGCAGGTCTCCCTCGATGCTGCTGACCAGATGCATGACGTGGGAGTAGCGCTCGACATCCATGAACTGCGACACCGTGACGCTGCCCGGCCGGCAGACCCTGCCGACATCGTTGCGGCCCAGATCTACGAGCATGAGGTGTTCCGCCGACTCCTTCTCGCTGCCCCTCAGCTCCGCCTCCATCATGGTGTCCTCCGCCGGGTCGTGGCCGCGCCGCCGCGTGCCTGCGATGGGGTGGTACTGGACGCGAGAGCCGGTGATGCGCACCAGCATCTCGGGCGAGGTGCCAACCAGGGCACAGGAGGGGGTGGAGAGAAAGAACATGTAGGGGCTCGGATTGATGGTGCGCAAGCTCCGGTAGAGATCAAAGGGGGAGGCCGCGACGGGCAGGGAGAAGCGCCGGGAGACCTGGACTTGGAAGATGTCCCCGGACAGGATGTACTCGCGGCAGCGCTCCACCAGCTTCATGTAATCCTGGCGCGAGATGTTGGCGGCCGGTTCGATGTCGCGCATGTCCACTGGCTTCCGGGACGGCTGCCAGGTGGCCGTTGGGGGCCGCCGGTTGAGGCGGTCGCGTAGGATCTCCAGGCGGTGCGCCGCCTCGCGGTAGGCGACGCTGACATCTGGAGCATCGCCCCGCATGTGGGTGACCAACGTGACGTTGCGGGCGACATGGTCGAAGATGACAATGGTGCGATACAGGCCGAACCAGGCCTCGGGAAGGCCCAGGGGATCGCTCCGCGCCCGCGGTATCCGTTCATAGAATCCCGCCGCCTCATATCCGAGGAAGCCCACCGCGCCACCGAGAAAGGGGATGTCGAGACCGGGGACCGGCGCCACCCGGCATCTGAGGGTGTCGCGTTCCAGCGCCGCCAGTGGATCCGAGCAGGGTTCCGGGCGCCCCGATCCGGGATCCATGGGCGCCAGGGTGCCCCCCTCCAGCTCCACCGCATCCGTCACCGTCATGACGCCGCCGGCGACCTCATAGGCGCGGATCGGGTCGTGACCCAGGAACGTGTGGCGGCCCACCCGCTCGCCGCCCTCGACGGACTCGAGAAGAAAGCAGCTGCCCTCGGTGCCCAGGGCTAGCATGGCGCTGACCGGCGTGTCGCAGTCGGCGACGAGCTCCGCCACGACGGGAATGAGGTCGTGATGGGGGGCCAGGGCGCGCACCTCATCCAGGCTGGGGCGAATGCCCAGGGATGTGTGCGTGTGAATGGTGCCGCTGATACACGGATTATCCTCATGCGGGGGATACGTCCGCCGGCGCCATAAGCCCACTCGCGATATCAACACCCTCGAGACCATGCGCAGGACACGCCCCACAGGCCCTGTGGCCGGTGGACGGGGGATATGCTCTGGGCGGATGGTGGAAGCGGCAGACGGGGCGCGAACCGGCGCGGTGCTGGATGACTGTCTCTCGGTCCTCCGGAGCCTCCCGGACGGATGCGTTGATCTCATCTATGTGGACCCGCCCTTCGGGACAGGCCAGTTGCGGCGTCTTCAATCCATCAGGACGGGGCTCGGCGAACGGACTCGGTCCGGATTTGCGGGCCGGCTGTATCACTTCGACGTGGTGTCGGCGCATGAGTATCGAGACGACATGCCGCTGGAGGACTACCTCGACTTCCTCTGGCCAAGGCTTGCGGAGATGCATCGCGTTCTCAGCCCATGTGGCTCTCTGTACCTGCACCTCGACTTCCACGCGGTCCACCACGCCCGGCTCATGCTGGACGAGATCTTCGGTGCCGAACGCTTTCTCAACGAGATCATCTGGGCCTACGACTACGGCGGTCGCCACCGCGACAGATGGCCGCGCAAGCACGACAACATCCTCTGGTACGCCCGGGGAGAAACCTGGACGTTCAACCGTGCGGCGATCGACCGCCTCCCCTACATGGCTCCCGGTCTGGTCGGACCTGAGAAGGCGGCCCTGGGCAAGCTACCCACCGACGTATGGTGGATGACCATCGTCCCCACCGGCGGCAGCGAGCGCACCGGCTATCCCACCCAGAAACCACTCGGTCTGATGGATCGGATCGTGCGCGCCTCCAGCAACCCTGGCGATCTGGTGGCCGACTTCTTCGGCGGCAGTGGGACCTTGGCCGTCGCCGCCCACCGGCTGGGAAGGCGCTACCTCAGCGTCGACGCCAATCCGGAGGCGCACCGCATCACTCGGGAGCGCCTGGCCGACCTCAGCTGACTCTGCCGACCGCGCGCGTGCCGGGCTATACCGGTTCGGCTCAGCCCGCCAGCGGCGTCGCCAGATGGGCGCCGATCCGATCGAGAGCGCGCTCCAGGTTGGGCACCGAGGTTGCATAGCTCAGCCGCAGGTGGCCCGCCCCACCAGGCCCGAAGGCGGTACCGGGTAGCACCGCAACACCGACCTCGTCAAGAAGAGCCAGAGCAAGCTCCTGCTCATTCCAGCCCGTTTCCACCACGCTTGGAAAGACGTAGAAGGCGCCTGCAGGCCGGCGGCAGTCGATTCCGGGAATGCTGTTGAGCCCATCGACGACCACGTCACGGCGGCGGTGGAAGTCCTCCGCCATGGCCTTCACAGCCCGGTCGGATGCCTCGGACTCAAAGGCCTCGACGGCTGCCCATTGCGTGAAGGCAGCCGTGCAGGAGGAACTGTTGATCATCAGAGTGTCCATGCATCGCGCCAGCTTGACCGGCATGACACCGAACCCCAGACGCCACCCGCACATGGCCCATGCCTTGCTGAGGCCGTCCATGAGGATGGTGCGCTCGGCCATCCCGTCGAGGCTGTAGATGGAGACGTGCTCGGTGTCGTAGATGAGGCGCGAGTAGATCTCATCGCTGAGCACCATGAGATCGCTCTCCATGGCCAGCGTCGCCAGCGCCTCGCAGTCTTCCCTGGTGAGGATCCCGCCCGTGGGGTTGGCCGGAGAGTTCACGATGATCATGCGAGTCCGGGGCGTCACCAGGGAACGGACCTCGTCGATGTCGAAGCGAAAATCGTTGCTTTGCCGGACCGGAACCGAGACCGGTATCGCTCCCACGAAGTCAACCAGGGATCGGTAGATCGGATAGCCGGGATCGGGAATGATCACCTCCTCCCCCGGTTCAACCATGGCCAGCAGGGCGAACCAGAGCAGATTCTTGCTGCCGGGTGTTAGGACCACGTTGTCCCAGGCGGTGGCAACCCCGGTGCGGCGGGTGACGTAGGCGGCGGTCGCCTCCCGCACGTCATAGAGTCCGCTCGCCGGCGTGTAGTGGGTCGCCCCGTTGGAGATGGACCTGACGGCGGCATCGATGATGTTCTGCGGCGTGGCGTAATCCGGCTCGCCGATCTCCAAGTGAATTATGTCCCTACCCTGAGCCTCCAGCCGCTGCGCATGGGCAAGCGTCTCAAAGGCGCTCTCCGTGCCCAGCTGTGACATCCGCGAGGCAAGCCGCAGTGTCATGCTGTGACCCTCATCGGCGGCAGCGTGCCCGTGGGCCGCTCCCTGCGCACCTCCACGGCGTCCACTCGCGCCGACGGAGGGCCATCCTGGAGGAGGCCGAGCAGGCCCTCCACGGCAGCGGAGGGACCCTCGACAACGCATTCGACACTCCCATCAGAGCGGTTGGCCACGGTACCGGAGAGTCCGGCGCGGCGGGCATGCCGCAGCACGAAATCACGGAACCCGACCATCTGCACACGACCGCGAATCGCCGCCCGCACGCGGACCGTCTCCGTCTGCATCGCCGAATTATCCCCGATCAGTGGGCGACACGAGGACATCGGCAGAGGTTCTGAAAACCGCGGACCGTCTCGGTGACACGCCTCGCCCCCCCACGAGTGACGTACGAGGCTCGAGGCCCTGAAAGGTTCATCGCCCATCCGGGAGAGCGTGGCACGGTTCAGTACCGCCGTGACCACCGCGCCACCAGGCCACCGGGGCTGCTGCGCTCAGGCGGCGGCGCTGTCCGGCGTGACCGAGCGAAGAACCCTGAGGAGCTCCTTGGTGGAGTCGATCCTGACTCCTGAGAGCTCCGACATCAGCGCAAGGATCCGGCGCCGCACCGGAGCCTCATGGTCGCGACCGGGCAGGTACCAGCTGAGCATCCGTGATATGTACTCGGGATCCTCCAGCTGGCCAACCACCGACGGCTCGGTGACGGTGGTCGGGTGCTTGGGAGCGTCATTGGTGCTGCGAAGCATCCAGAGCGACATCTTGAGGATGTCGGGCAAAACGGCGGGCTTGTTGGTCACGGCCTTGCGCAGGTACTTCGCGTAGCACGCCGCGTGGCGCAGCTCATCCGCACCGATGATCTTGAAGATCTTCGCGATGACCGGTTCCGGGGCGTTCTCGCCGAAGGCCTTGTACCAGTGGGCAAGACGCTGCTCGCCGCAGAAGTGCATGGTCAGCGTCTCGATCGCCGGGCCCTCGGCAAAGGTCAGGCGAAGCTTGGGCAACTCGGTCTCCTCGAACACCTCACCGACGTGCTCGAGATAGCGCCGAAGCACGAGGTGATGCTTCATCTCCTCGTAGAACCAGATGGAGATGAAGCTGCAGAAGTCGATGTCCGCGTAGAAATCGCGCAGGAACATCTCGGTGGCATACAGGGCGCTCAGCTCCGTGAGACAGACCTGCCGGATGTCGTGGATCCACTGATCGGTGAGCAGCGAGCGGTCGATCTCCTCAAAGGGAATCTCATCTGTGAGCTTCCAGCGAGCACGCTCCAGCCGGTTGAAGAGGTCATCGTAGAGCATGTAGACATTATCGACTGGACAGGCGGAACAAAGCTAGGGCCGATTTCGCCACAATGGGCTGCCTCTTTTGGCCCTTTCGTACACTATGGCCACAATGGCTGAGCATCGGAAGGAGGCCTGGCCCACCGCCGGCATACTGCCTCCGGCGGTGACCGCGCGGCTGATGGCCGACACCGACATCATCGCTCGCCGCATGACCCGGAGGATCGCCGGCGAGGGCACGCTTCGCGGCGCGGAGTTTCGTGGGGTTGGCTACCTCCGCTCGATCATGGTGGCCTGCCGTGAAGCCCTCCGTACCATGGTGCGTCTGCTCCATGACGGCAGGGGCCCCCGCGCCGGTGATCTCGACCGGCTGGGGCTCATGGGAGCCCGCCAGGCGGAGATGGGGGTGCCGCTGGAGGAGTTGCTCCGCGCCTACCGGCTGGCGGCCAAGCTGGTGTGGCAGGAGATGGTCGGCGACACCACCGGCCTGCTCGAGCTGCCCCCGGCGACGGTCATCGCCGTGACCAGCCAGGTGCTGGAATACCTGGACGAGATCAGCGGCGCCGTGGGGCGCTCCTACCTTGAGACCCGGGAGCGGCTCATGCGCCAGCGGGATCGCGACCGGGACAGGGTCCTCCAACGCCTGTTGGTTGGCGACGACTCGGTCGAGCTGCAACGCCTGGCAGCGACCAGCGACCTTGCCCTTCAACCCCCCTACCGCCCTCTGGCCTGCGCCATTCCCTCCGGGAGTGGCGATCGGGCCCTCGACGTCGCCTGGCGCCGGGGCGCCCTGGTGGTCGCCGACGAGCCCGGCGCCTGGATTGTGCTGGTCGCCTCCGACGCGGATCCGGACGCGCTCTGGCAAGCCATGCGGCGTGCCATCGACGGCACCGGCGAGGAGAGGGCCGTCTGTGGCGTGGGCCCTGTGGCAGGCTCCCTGGCCGACGTTGCCGACGCCGCGAGGCAGGCGCGCCAGGCTCTCCAGGTGGGCCGGCGGCTTCATCCCGATCGTGACTTCCACAACGACGCCGACCTGGGCATCTATGCCTCTCTGGCCGCCGACCGTCTGGTGCTGCACCGTTTCGTCGAGCGGGTCCTGGGCCGGCTCCTCGCCGGGGGATCAGCGCGGCACCAGGACCTGCTCAGGACGCTGGAGGCACTGCTCGACACCCGCAACGTGTCCGAGGCGGCCATCGCACTGGGGGTGCACCGCCACACTCTCGTATACCGCAGCCAGCGGCTTCGCGACCTGGGGGTCGACATCGACACCCCAGAGCAGCGACACCAGCTGTGGCTGGCGCTGCGCGGCCTGCGCCTGCTCAGCGAGGATGTCGGCCTCTGATCAACCGGCGTGCTGCTTGGCGCGCGCCTCCACCCACTTGGTGGCCGCGATGGTGGCGGTGGTGGCGTCCCCCACCGCCGTGGTGATCTGGCGCGTCAGCTGGGAGCGGACATCGCCGGCCGCGAAGATGCCGGGGATGTTGGTCATCATGGTCAAGGGATCGGTGTAGTAATAGCCGGCGGCGTCGTGGTCGACGTGCCCGTCCACCAGGCCGGTGTTGGGAATGAATCCGACGAAGATGAACACGCCACCGGCGTTGAGACGGCTGTGCTCGAAGGTCTTGACGTTGCTGAGATTGAGGTGGGTCACACTGCCATCGCCGTCGATGCTGTTGACCACGGTGTCCAGTAGCAACTCGATCTTGGGATGATGCCGCGCCTCGTCCACCAGCAGCGGCTGGGCTCGGAACTCATCACGGCGATGGATCAGAGTGACCCCGCTGGCATAGCGGGTCAGGTAGAGCGACTCCTCCACGGCGGCGTCCCCGCCACCGACGACGGCCAGGTGGACGTCCCTGAAGAAGGCGCCATCGCAGACCGCACAGTAGGAGACGCCACGTCCGGCGTACTCCACCTCCCCGGGCACATCCAGCTTGCGGGGGTTGCCGCCGGCGGTGATGATCACCGCGGGGGCCCGTACCTCGCCTGCATCGGTCTCGATGACCTTCATCCCGTCTGGCTCGACCCGAATGCGCTTCACCGGCGAGTTGACCAGCTCGGCGCCGAACTGGGTCGCCTGCTCGGTCATGACCACGGCGAGGTCACCCCCGAGGATGCTCTTGAACCCGGGGTAGTCCTCGATCAGCTCGGTGTTGAGCAGCTGGCCGCCGGGCGCCTTGGATTCGAGGATGACGGAGCGCACCATGCTGCGGCCTGCGTAGAGCGCCGCGGTGAGCCCAGCCGGACCGGCGCCGATGATGGCAATGTCGTACTGAGTGGCTTCCATGCTGGTCTCAGGCTACTTCAGCGCGAGGGACAAGCGACGCGGTGCCGGCGTGGGGAGGCTCCGCCCGGCGCGGAGCGTCGAATCGTCGTCCGGCAGCTGCCATGCGGGCTCGAGATCGCCTCGGCGCTGTTGGTCTGGAGCTGGGCTGGATCGATTCCCGGCGCTCGATCCCGGGACCTCGATCCCGTTCCAGCCGCTGTTCCCTCTGGCCGTCACCCACCTCCTGCCTCCCACGAGCGCATTCTTGTCCACGGCGCCGCCATGGCGCCGACCACGAAATCAGCTTACCTGGTGCTGCGAGCCAGCGGGCAGGGCAGGTCGACGCTGGCTCTGGTGGTGCCGGCGGCCCGATGGCGCTGCTCGGTGATGACCTGTCACCCTTGCGTCAGCGATGCCGGCCCCGAGATAGCCGGCATCCCCCGACGAGGTTACAGGCCTCCTGACGGCCCGGGTACGCTGGAGGGATGGAAGTGGAGTTGGTCGTCGAGATTCCCGCGGGCAGCCGCAACAAGTACGAGTTCGAGCATGAGACGGGGACGCTGTGGCTCGACCGTCGCCTGTACACCGCCGCCCGCTGCCCGGCGGACTATGGCTATGTTGAGTCCACCAAGGGAGACGACGGCGACGCGCTCGACGGCCTTGTCATACTCGACGAGCCCGCGGTTCCCGGGTGCCATGTGTGGGTACGCACGCTCGGCATCCTCTGGATCGACTTCAGCGGACGGCGCGAGGGCAAGGTGCTGACGGTCCCCGTGTGGGATCAGGATCGAGACTGGGCCTCGATCGGCCAGGTGCCCGACGCCCAGCGACGTGAGATCGCCCAGTTCTTCGAGGTGTACAAGGAGATCAGCGCTTCTCAAACCCCGCGCATCCTGGGTTGGGAGGACGCCGAGGCGGCGGACGCGGAGATCCTCCGCTGCCGTCAGCGGCTCGCCTCATAGTGGCAGTACGCCCACATGTCGTTGTCATCGGCGCGGGCTTCGGCGGGATCGCCACAGTGCGCGCCCTCAGGGATGCTCCGGTGGACGTCACCCTGGTGGACCGCGACAATTACCACCTTTTCCAGCCTCTCCTCTACCAGGTCGCCACCTCGGTGCTGGACCCCTCGCAGATCGCCTATCCCATCCGCGCAATACTCCGTCGCTGCCCGAACGCGGCGTTCCGCCTGGCGGCGGTCACCGGCATCGACCTCGACGGCCGCAGGGTGCTCACCGATCGGGGAGACATTGGCTACGACCAGGTGGTCATCGCCGCCGGGAGTGTTACCAACTACTTCGGCATCGCGGGGCTCGACCGCCGATCCTTCGCGCTGAAGAATTTGGGTCAGGCGCTGCTCCTGCGCACCCGCATCCTCGAGCACTTCGAGCGGGCCGCCGCCGAGCCGGACGCGGAGGAGCGACGCCGGCTGCTCACCTTCGCGATCGTGGGCGGTGGTCCCACCGGTGTGGAGTTCGCCGGTGCGCTGTCCGAGCTCATCCACCTGGTCTTGCGCAAGGACTTCCCCGAGCTTGATGTCGCCCAGGTGCTCATAGTCCTCGCCGACACCCAGGACCACGTGCTCAGCCCCTTCGCACGCTCATTGCGGCGGGTCGCCCAGGACGCACTCCAAGCCAAGGGAGTGACCCTGCGGCTGGGGGTGATGGTGAGTGACGTGGACCGGGCCGGTCTTCAGCTGGCAGGCGGCGGCCGGCTGGATGCTGCCACGGTGGTGTGGATGGGTGGCGTTCGAGCGGCCCCGCTGGCCGCCGAGCTGGCCGTGGAGCATGGGGCCCAGGGGCGGATCCGCGTGGATCCTCTCACGCTCAGGCTGCCCAATCGAGACGATGCCTACGCCATCGGCGACATCGCTGAACTGGGCGACGGAGCCGCAGCCCTGCCCATGCTGGCACCCGTCGCCATACAGGGTGGCCAGCACGTGGCCGCCTGGATCACTGCCGGCCTCCGCGGCGATACCATCCCCTCCTTCCGTTATCGGGACAAGGGAACGATGGCGACCATCGGCCGCAACTCGGCGGTCGCCCAGGTCGGCCGGCTGCGCCTATCGGGCTTCATCGGCTGGCTGGCATGGCTGTTCGTCCATCTCATCCTGCTGGTCGGCTTCCGCAGCCGCATCGTGGTGCTGGTCAACTGGGCGTGGGACTACTTCTTCCGCGACCGGCCGGTACGGCTGATCACCGTGCCCGACCCCAAGCAGCCGGGCGAGGGCTGACACTCGTCTACGCGACGGGCTGTCGCGCCATAGCGGTGAGCTGATCGATGACTCGGGCGATGGGGATGGCGAAGGCCTGGGGAGCCGCCCGGCTGGCCAGGGTCACAATGCCGATGACCCGCCCCCGCGGGTCCAGCACCGGCCCGCCGCTGTTTCCCGAGTAGATGCGGGCGCCGTCCAGCCCCAGCATGTCGCGATAGACGACGGTTGTGGTTCCGATGGTCGGGTCGATGTCCGGGTTGCCCCGAACCGGGACGTCCACGTGAATCCGGGCCATGCGATCGGTGATGACATCCTCGTGACCGGTGGCCCGGCTCGCCGAGATCATGACGACGTCCTGGGGCACGGTGAGAGGGCCGCGGTGGACAGGAAGTGCCACACCTGAGAAGCCATCGGTGGATCGGATGACGGCAAGGTCCTGCTCGCGGTCGGTGCCGACAATGCGGCCGATATGGGTATGGCCTGCCCGGTCGCGGATGCGGACGCCCCTCTCGCTCTGAACGACGTGGGCGTTGGTGACGAAGTCGCCGGCGTCGTCCAGCAGCCATCCCGTCCCCAGCGCCTGTGCGCCGTCGCGAATCACCTCGACGGTGACCACCCGGCCCAGCGCGTCGCGGGCGACATCGGATAGAGGCAGCAGCGACGGGGTCGGCGACACCTCGGCCGTGGGTACCAGCGGCCGCCAGTCGTCCGGTCCAATCTGACCGTGGCGCTGCCCCACCGCGAAGGCCACGGCCCCGATGGCGAGAAGCGCCAAGACGCTGATCGCCAGGGAGATGACGGCGGTTCGCCATCGGGAGGGACGTCGGGCCTCTAGCACCATGGCTGGAATTGTGGCGGACAGGTCATACGGAGGCCAGCGCGCCCATCAGCCCGGCCACAGCCCGGCCACGATGGGAGACACGGTCCTTGTCGACATCCCGTGCCTCGGCAAAGGTGACGCCCAGATCCGCGGAGAGGAAACCGGGGTCGTAGCCGAATCCGTTGCTGCCGCGCGGCTCGACGAGGACGCCGTCGCAGACACCGTGGGCCACGACCGGTTGCTCTCCCGGGCGGGCCAGGGCCACTGCGGCGACGTAGCGAACCCGCCGGTCGAGGGGTGATCGGCGCTCCACCTCATCGAGAAGGCCGCGCATCCTGTCGCCGTCGCCGGCCTCAGGCCCCAGCCAGCGGGCGGACCGGAGCCCGGGCCAGCCGCCCAGGGCGATCACCTCGATGCCACTGTCATCCCCCAGGGCGACCAGGCCGGTGGCGCCGCTGGCCACCGACGCCTTGGCGACGGCGTTCTCCGCGTACGTCGATCCGCATTCCGGGATGTCCTGCCGGTAGCCGGCCTCATCGAGCGAGATGATCCGCCATGGCAGCGACGCCACGAGGCGCCGGAACTCGCGCAGCTTGGCTCCATTCCGGGTGGCGATGACCAGCGGCCTCATCAGGCGCGGTTATCGGCGATCACCTCACGCTGGAGGTCGAAGAGGGTCGTCAGGCCGCCGCCCGCCAGGCAGAGGAGCTGATCCATCTCGGTGCGAGAGAAGGGCTCCTGCTCCGCGGTGCCCTGCACCTCGATGAAGCGGCCGTCGTCGGTGCCCACGCAGTTGAGATCGGTATCGGCAGCCGCGTCCTCCAGGTAGCACAGGTCGAGACGGGCCTCACCTGTGATGATGCCGACGCTCACCGCGGCCACCGGCCGTTGCAGCGGATCGCGCTGCACCACGCCCGCTTCACGCAGCTTGGCGACCGCCAGGGCCAGGGCGACGTAGGCGCCTGTCACCGACGCCGTCCGCGTGCCCCCGTCGGCCTGGAGGACGTCGCAGTCGAGGACGATGGTGCGCTCACCGAGGGCGGTGAAATCAACAGCGGCCCGCAGGCTTCGGCCGATCAGGCGCTGAATCTCCTGGACGCGCCCGTCGATATGGCCCTTGCGGCCATCGCGATCGCGCCGCGTCTGCGTGCTCCTGGGCAGCATGGCGTACTCGGCGGTGACCCATCCCTTGCCCGTACCCCTGCGATGGAATGGGACCCGCTCCTCGACGCTGGCGGCGCACAGCACCCGCGTTTCGCCCATCGATATCAGGGCGCTCCCCTCCGCATAGGCCAGCGAGCCGGTCTCGATGGTGGTGCGACGCAGCTCGTCGACTGTGCGGGAATCGGGGCGCATCGCGGTCACTCTACGCCGCCGATGGAAGCCCAAGCATCCCGGCGTCCGGCTTGGGCGCTGCGTCCGATGTGGCCGGAGGGGATTGGATCCTACGGTTCCAGCATCACCTTTGCGATCACCCGGAGAACAGCCATACCAACCTCACGCCAGCGATCAGGGGTCCTTTTCGCGACGTTCCTTCATTTCGATGTCTCCTTCTTATGCTGGGTGATGATCGGTGCACTCGGTGTCTACATCACCAAGGACCTTCATCTCTCCTCATCCCAGAAGGGACTGCTGGTCGCCATACCCATACTCAGCGGGTCGGCTGCCCGGATCGTTATCGGCGCCATCTCCGATCGATGGAGCATGAAGGGAGCCGGCTACATAACGATCACCTGCGCCGCCGCCGCCCTTGTTCTCGGAGCAACGGTGGCCCACGGATATCAGGCACTGCTCGGTGTCGGAGTGCTCCTGGGGGTGTCGGGGGCGTCCTTCGCGGTGGCCCTGCCGATGGCCTCTCGCTGGTTCCCCCCGGAGAGGCAGGGGCTCGCCCTGGGGGTTGCCGGCGCCGGCAACAGTGGCACGGTCATCGCCACCTTCTTCGCACCGCGAATTGCGGCGTCGGCGGGGTGGCAGGCCACGATGCTGCTTGCTCTGATCCCACTCGCCCTGATGACCGTGGTATGGACCGTGCTGGCCAGGGACTCGCCCCGGAAGGTCGCGCCGAACCACATGTCAAAGGTGCTGGCGGTTCCAGACTTCTGGCTGCTGGCAATGGTTTACAGCGTCACCTTTGGGGGCTTCGTCGGATTGACCAGCTTCGTGCCCATATTCCTCAACAGCGAATACCACGTCAAGGCCGTCGACGCCGGCATGATCACTGCCGCAGCCGCCTTCCTGGGGTCGACGTTCCGACCACTCGGTGGCGTGGTCAGCGACCGCTTCACAGGGCGTGGCACCTCGATGGTCATCCTCGGCATCGTGCTGG
>JBHELP010000174.1:0-5698 GCA_046263035.1 Candidatus Dormibacteria bacterium
GTCGATCGCCGAGCAGGAGACCGCGCCGTCGATCCTCGAGACGGGCATCAAGGTCATCGACCTCATCTGCACGTTCTCCAAGGGCTCGAAGATCGGCCTCTTCGGCGGGGCGGGCGTCGGCAAGACGGTCATCGTCACCGAGATGATCCGCAACATCGCCCGCGAGCATGAGGGCTACTCGGTGTTCGCGGGCGTTGGCGAGCGCACCCGTGAGGGCAACGCCCTCTACGGGGAGATGACCGAGTCCGGTGTTCTCGACCAGACCTCGCTGGTGTTCGGCCAGATGAACGAGCCGCCCGGGGCGCGCGCGCGCATCGCGCTGACCGGTCTCACCATTGCCGAGCATTTCCGCGATGAGATGGGCGCCGACACGCTGCTCTTCATCGACAACATCTTCCGCTACACGCTCGCCGGCGCCGAGGTCTCGGCCCTGCTCGGCAGGCAGCCCAGCGCGGTGGGCTACCAGCCCACGCTGGCCACCGAGATGGCCGATCTTCAGGAGCGGATCACCTCCACCAAGCGGGGATCGATCACATCCGTGCAGGCGGTGTACGTGCCCGCCGACGACTTCACCGACCCGGCGGTGGCCACCACTTTCGCGCACCTCGGCGCCACCGTCTCGCTGAGCCGGCAGATCTCCGAGCTGGGCATCTACCCGGCGGTCGACCCCCTGGAGTCCAAGAGCACCATCCTCTCGCCGCGGATGGTGGGGGAGGAGCACTACCGGGTTTCCGAGGGTGTCAAGCGAGTGCTCCAGGAGTACAAGGAGCTCCAGGACATCATCGCGATCCTCGGCCAGGAGGAGCTCTCCGAGGAGCAGAAGCTCACCGTGGCGCGGGCACGGCGGATCCAGAAGTTCCTCTCCCAGCCCTTCTTCGTCGCCCAGGTATTCACCGGGCGCGAGGGCAAGTACGTTCCTCTCGAGGAGACCATCCGGGGCTTCGGCGAGATCCTCGACGGCAAGCACGACGACCTCCCCGAGGACGCCTTCTACATGTGCGGGACCATCGACGAGGTCATCGAGAAGGCCAGGGAGATGTCCGGTGGCGAGGATGAGGCGACCGGCCGGCCGGCGGCCCCGGCTGCCGCCGGCTCCTCCGGCGAGGCGACGGGGGACGGGGCCGCCGGTGACGCCGCCGCCACAGCTGAGGCCGCCGAGGAGGATGCCGACGAGGCCGCCGGCAATGGGTCCGGGCCCAGCAGCTCGGTTGCCCAGGGTGAGGCTGCCGCCGGCTCGACCTCGTCGAGTGAGAGCCTCGGGGAGGCGAAGAAGGGCTGATGGCCAAGCTCCAGGTCGAGCTCGTGACCACCGAGGGCCGGGTCCTCAGCCAGGAGGCGGACTTCGTCCGGGCGCCCGGTCTGGGCGGCGAGCTCGGGGTCCTGCCCCGGCACATCCCGCTCCTGACCCCGCTCAAAACCGGTGAGGTGATGGTCCGCAACAACGGCGAGGAGGAGCATCTCTTCGTCGCCGGCGGCTTCCTCGAGATCCTCCCCGAGAAGGTGGTCATCCTCGCCGACGCCGCCGAGCGAGCGGAGGACATCGATAACGCCCGCGCCGAGGAGGCCCGCCGGCGCGCCCAGCAGCTGCTCGAGCAGAACAGCCAGGATGCCGAGGCCGCCGCTTCCCTGGAGCGGGCGATGTTCCGAGTGAGGGTGGCCGAGCTGCGCCGTCACCGGCGCCGGGAGCGGCCCCCCGCCGAATAGTAGGCTCCCCTTGCCATGGAGCTGCTGAGGATCACCGGGGGGGCGCCGCTGAGGGGCGAAGTATCCATCTCGGGCAGCAAGAACGCGACCCTGCCGGTCATGGCGGCGGCCCTGCTGAGTGATGAGCCGGTCGAGTTGCTCAACGTGCCCGACATCGAGGACATCGACACCATGGCGGAGATGATCCGTCATCTCGGTGTGGAGGTTCGGCGGCTGGCTCGCGGTCGCTGGCTGGTGTCCGCGACGGAGGTGGCCACGGTCGACGTGGGGGCCCAGCTCACGCGCCGCCTGCGCGGCTCCTTCCTCCTTCTGGGCGCATTGGTGGCCCGAACCGGCGAGGCGCGGATCGCCAGGCCCGGTGGCGACGACATCGGCATGCGGCGGGTGGAGCAGCACCTCGAGGGCCTTCGCCACATGGGCGCGGAGGTCCGCGAGGAGGACGACATGTACGTGGCGCGGTCCTCGGGCCTCCGGGGTGCTCGCATCGACCTCGACATGCCGACGGTGACCGGGACCGAGAACCTCATGATGGCGGCGGTGCTCGCCGAGGGCATCACCGTCATCTCGAACGCCGCTCGCGAACCCCACGTCGTCGACCTGGCACGCTGCCTGATGGGTATGGGCGCCTACATCGATGGTGCCGGATCGGACCGCGTGGTCATCGAGGGGACCGGGGGAGCGCTGCTCCATGGAACCCGCCACAGCGTCACCCCCGACTACATCGAGGCCGGCACCTACATGGTGGCCTCCGCCGCCACCCATGGGGACGTCGTGGCCGAGAGGATGCGGCCCAGCGATGTTCGCTGGCTGATCCACAAGCTGCGCGCCGCCGGGTGCAGCGTCGTCGAGGGTTCCAGCCATGTGCGTGTCAGCGCGGGGCCCCTGCGCAGCGTGGACGTGACCACCTGGCCCCATCCCGGCTTCGCCACCGACCTCCAGTCGCAGTACGTCGCCTTGATGACCCAGGCGGAGGGCACCAGCATCGTCAGCGAGGCCGTTTTCGAAAACCGCTTTCATCACGTCCGCGAGCTCCGCAAGTTCGGCGCCGATGTCACCGAGGAGGGACGTAGTGCGATCATCCGGGGGCCCACCGCTCTGGTCGGGACCACTGCCGGGGTTCCCGATATCCGAAGTGGTGCCGCCCTGGTCATCGCCGCGCTCTGCGCCGATGGTGTGAGCGAGCTGGAGAGCATCTACCACCTCCACCGTGGTTACGAGGACCTCGAGCGCAAGCTGTGCTCGCTCGGTGCGCGCGTCGATCGGGTGAGCACCGAGGGCAGCCACCACCCCCCGCGGGATTTCAGCGGCGTCGTCGGCGACTAGGACGGCATGGTGCTCGGCAAGAAGCTCGGCATCGACCTGGGCAGCACCGCCATCCGCATCGCCGTCAAGGGCGAGGGCGTTGTGCTCTCCGAGCCGAGCGTTCTCGCCATGCGTGCCGGGTCGGGCAATGCCATCGCCTTCGGTGCCTCGGCGGCCCATGTTGACGCCGCGCCGGATGTTGGCTTGATACACCCCATGCGTGACGGGATGGCCGTCGACGAAGCGGCGGTGGAGTTGCTCCTCTCACTGGCGGTGAGCCGTGTGGTGGGACGCCAGCGGATCTTCAAGCCGGACATGGTCATCGTGGTCATGTCGGCGCTGCCTGGCGAGCAGCGCCGTGCCCTGCTCGATGTGGCGACCCGTACCGGTGCTCGCACGGTCTATCTCCTCGACGCGCCGATCGCCGCGGCCATGGGGGGCCGGCTCGACCTGTCGGATGGCGACGGGCACCTGGTCGTCGACGCCGGCGGCGGCAAGACGGAGGTCTGCGCCCTCGTCGAGGAGGGCACGCTCGCAGGGCGCTGCCTGCCGGGGGGCACGGGCAGGCTCGGTGAGGCGGTGGCTGAGCATGTGAGGGACCGACATGGCCTCGACCTTGACGAGGGGGCGGTGGGGGAGCTTCTCCTCTCACTGGGCGCCGCCGGTCCTGATGGGGACCGGCGCCTGGCAGCGTCCGGGGGCGGTTCGGTCACCTCCGAGGCGAGGCTCTCGTCAGCGGAGCTCAGCCCCTTCGTGGACGCCTATGCGGGCGAGGTTGTGGCGGCGCTGGCTGAGGTGCTCGACGAGGTCCCCCCCCACCTCAGGGACGACATCCAGCGTGAGGGGATCCTGCTCACGGGAGGGGCCGCCCGCCTGCATGGCCTCGACCGGCATCTGGCCGCAGCCAGCGGGGTGGCAGTGCGGGTGGCCGCCGAGCCGGAGCTGTGCGCCGTGAGGGGCGCCGGGAAGGCGGTCGACAACCTTGACATGCTCAAGCGCAACGTGATGTACCTGCGCTAAGGCCTCGTCGCCACGGGGGTCATCTCGATCCCGGCCAGGACGTCCTCGACGCGGATCCCACTGAGGCCGGCGATGCCATTGTCATGCATGCCGTTCAGGCCCTGGATGACCCGGTGCTGGGGGCCATAGGGACCACGGCGACGGCCGTCGGTGGCCGCGAAGAGGCCAACCGCCGGTGTTCCCACGGCGGCCGCCAGATGGAGCAAGGGCGAGTCACCGCCCACCAGCAGGTCGCAGCGCGCCACCACGGCCGCCATCTCATCGATGCCCAGCTCACCGCAGAGGTCGAGCACGCTGGCATCGAGGTCGAGCAGGACCCTCTCCACGGCGGCCCGGTCGGCGGGCGTGCCCAGCAGGACGACGGCGGCGCCATGGCGCAGGCCCAGCTGGTTGGCGAGGTGGGCATATCGGTCCTGCTCCCACCGGGCCACTGGGGTCCGTGCCGACCCGGGGAGACCCTCGCCGGGAGCGATGGCCACCAGGATCCGGCCGTCCTCGAAACCGCTTCCCAGGAGGCGCGCCTCACCGGCAGTCCGTGCCACCGGTTCGGGGACGAACTGAGGGTCGTGGACACGCCTCTGAACGCCGAGAAAACCGGCCAGGCCCAGCCATGTGGCGGCGTCGTTGTCGCCCTCCCGGGGGGAGAGGTGCTCGCTGAGCAGGATCTCGGTGGCGCCGCCCGCGGGCCCCACTCGCCGGGGGATGCCGGCTGCATAGGCGAGCAGCCGGGCCCGGGGCCACGTGGAGCAGAGCACGGCGGCGTCGAAGCGTCGCCTCCGCAGCGGCGGCCAGGCGGCCCGCACCCGGAGTGCCGTGACACCCTCGGAGAGCGCGTCCAGGGGCACGATCTCCGCCGTACCTGGGAGACCACCGCTGAGCCCTCGAGCCGCGGTGGGAGCGGCCAGGGTGATGCGCGCACCTGGAAGACCCTCGTTGAGCGTGCGCAGCAGTGGTGTCGCCTGGAGGACCTCCGACAGGCCTCCGGTGACCATGACCAGGATGTTCACCGCGTAACCGTAACGTCTTGGCCGCCACGGCGGGTGGCGCCGCCGTGCCACCTTTCAGTCGCCCCTTCGGCGGGTGGACGCTCGCCTCCACCACCTCACCAGCAGGCCCGCGGCCGGCCTGCGGTCGCCCGCGCCATGCCATCCATGGCAGCGGCCACTACGGCCTGGCGACCATATACTCGGGCGGAATGGCTTCTGTCACCGCATCGCGGCCGCTGGTGGGTCGCGATCTGCTCGGCATCGCCGATCTGGTGGGATCGGAGATTGAATCCGTCCTCGACCTGGCCATGGCAGCCCGCTCTGGAGCCGCTCTCGGCGAGCCCCTTCGGGGTCGCTGCCTGGCCCTCATCTTCCAGCGGCCCAGCAACCGGACCCGGGTCTCCTTTGAGGTCGCCATCCGGCGCCTGGGCGGGGACCCCATCCCCCTCTTTGCGGGCGAGATCCAGCTCGGTGAGCGGGAATCGCCGGCGGACATCAGTCGCATCCTGGAGCGCTACGTCGACGGCATCATCGCCCGGCTCATCTCCCACCGGGACCTGGCCACCATCGCCGGGGCCGCCACCGTTCCCGTCATCAATGCCATGACCGACGGTGAGCATCCCTGCCAGATCCTCGCCGACTGCATGACCGTCCGCGGGCTGCTGGGCCGCCTCGGCGGCGCGCGC
>JBHELP010000175.1:0-4285 GCA_046263035.1 Candidatus Dormibacteria bacterium
ATGGGGGGGCGTGCGTAAGAAGGCGGCCGGCCGCGAGTTGGACGGAGTGACCTGGGACGAGATGCCTCTGCCGACCTTAGGCAGGTCCACGTGGGTCACCCGAGAAACGGCTGTTGCTCCCGACGGATCCTGACCCTTGATTCGAAGCAGACGGTCCATATTGATGTTCATCGGGGTTTGAAGGGTGACAGATCCTCCCGGTCGAGCGTGGGGGTACTGGACACGCGGGAAGCTGGACGTGTTGCGCCGGTATCTTGACGCCTTTACGACCGCGAGCAAGAACGTGTCGGAGCGCATCTATCTCGACCTCTTCGCGGGCGACCCACAGAATATCGAACGGTTCACGGGCGAGCTGATGGAAGGGTCGGCACGACTTGCGCTGACTACCGGCGACCCGCAGTTCACGAGGCTCCGCTTTTTCGAGATGCCGCCCCGAGCAGCACGACTACAGGATCGCATCAGTCATGACTTCCCGGGCCGTGATGCCATCGTCTACGAGGGCGACTGCAACGAGACCATCGGAAGGGCACTGGCTGAGCTGCAGCCATGGACGTGGGCCCCGACCTTCGCCTTCATCGATCCAAACGGCCCGCATTTTCGCTGGACCACGCTCGAGTCGCTCGCGGCCTTCAAGAGGCCTGGCCTTACGAAGGTCGAGCTCTGGATCCTCTTTCCCGCGGGATTGTCGACGCGCGTGCTCCCCGTTGACGGCAGCGTGCGAAAGAGCGATGCAGCGTTGCTCACGGGGATGTTCGGAACGGACCACTGGACGGAGATCTATCGCGGCCGCTTGGAGGATCTGCTGACGCCGCGCGAGGCTCGGGAGCACTATGTCAACTTAATGCGGTGGCGGTTGGAGCGAGATCTTGGCTACCGATTCAGTGCCGAACTCGAGATCCTCAATGAGCACGGTGTCTCGCTGTACCACATGATATTTGCCACCGACAATGGCGCCGGAGAGCGAATCATGATGGACCTGTATCGGAAGGCCGCCGGGGAGTTCCCCCGGATGCGTCGTCAGGCCCGAGAGCAGAGGAGACAGCAGGAGGAGCACCAGGCCGGCATCATGAGGCTCCCGGGACTAGGAGAGGATCTTGAGGCTGATGTGCGGCGAGGTGAGCAGTTCTATGAGCACGTCGCAGCCGTCGAGCCCTGGCGACATCCCCAGGGTCCGGTACCTGGGCGGTGAGCAGGGGCGCTGATGGCCACGCCGCCGCAAGCCAGTGGACCACCTGGTCGGCGGTGAACGCCTCCGATGGCGCCTCGAACTTCCCTGTCGACGGCTGCTCCCCGTAGCGGCTGACGAAGCCCGGCCGTGACTCGCCGCGGAGGCCGTCGCCACCCGGGCGCGCACCCCGCTTGAGGTCGTGCTGACGTTCGGCCCCAACGCGGCCGGACCCTGGGCTGCTGAAGAGCCAGGCGAGCGCAGCGAGCCAGGATCAGCAGCCTCCGACCGGCGGTCGGGGACGGAGACCCATCGCCCTCATCTCCACCCAGGGGAAGACCCCGGAACAGATCCATCAGCGGTTCCAACAGGCTCTCCTGGGGCGCCGCTCTGGCACGGAAGGTTCCAGCTGATGCCTCCGATGGCCCCTCGAACCGTCATGCCGCAGACCCGATCACTGCCCGGATGGGGCCAATGCGACGCCGGCCTGGCCGAGAATCCAGCCCTCGATTGTCCTGACATCGTGATTGCCCGGCTCGCCGGCGGGGCGGTTGCCCAGGACGACGTTGAGCATGCCCAAGAGTCCAATCACGGCATCGAAGGCATCCTCGCCGTCTCCCGCGGGGCCGAAGCCGTCGTCGATGGCCGCGTGGAGGGCCCGTGTCAGGCCGACGCCATTGTCGTTAACCCAGCGCAGGAGCGGCAGGGAATTCCGCCGTCGGGCGTCCTGAGAACGCTTTCCCCCCTTGAGCTGCGAATCGAATCGGACACCGAGGTGGCCGTAGAACTCTGCCGGATATGTCTCGGCCACGACGATCCTGGTGCGCTTGATCAGGTCGCCGAGCTCGCCGTCGAAGGGCCAGAGCGCGAGTGCGGCGGCTTCGGCACGCAGGGCCGGCTGGAGAAGCTCGCGCCACCCGGTCAGAGCCCCCTTGCCCACCTGATTCCCGCCCAACGTCCAGAACAGAGAGCAGGCGGCGCGTCGGTCTCCCGTGGCCGTCTCGCAGCGTCGCAAGAGCTGGGGCATGGCCAGGCCCAGGCGCTCGGTCAGGTCGGACTGACGGCGCATCCCCTTCTGCGGGCAGCTGCGCGGGTAGAAGGGGCGATGCACCGAGATCTCATCCCGTGTCTCCGCCACGCGGAAGAAGTCGATCCACGGGCCGCGTCCGAATTCCAGCAGGGCGCGCGGGTAGCTGGCGATCCCCGCAGACTGGGCGTAGGCCAGGGGGACGCCGATCGGGAAGTCGAAGCCGAGCACGGCCGTCCCATCCGGGAAGTGTTCGAGGCCCATCCGCTCGAGGATCGAGCCATGCGCCCCGACGGGCTGGGGCGCCTCCGCCAGGTACCGCCCGGAAGGCTGCAACGTCGCCGTGGCGACCCAGCGTTTGGCGGGGACTGCGCCCCAATCGGCGTGGGCAACACCGGTCGGGTGGGGGAGGCTCACTACGGGAAGTCTGACGGCGCCAGCCGCCCGGTGCCTGTTGTCCCAACACCGGCTAACCCTACAAGCCACAGCCTGCCCCGTCACATGCTCCGCCGTCCCGACCTGATGTTCGCAGTAGCACACCATGCACCATGTGCTACGATGTAGACATGAACCGTGTGGGTATCAGAGACCTGAAGCAGAATGCCAGCGCGGTCATCCACCGGGTCACGGCCGGGGAGACGGTTGAGGTGACAGATCGAGGGCGGCCGGTGGCTCACATCGTGCCCCTGAGCGCTGCCGGCGGCCTCGACCAGATGGTGGCCGACGGGCGCGCCACCAGGGCCCACGGTGACATTCTCGACGTCACTCCGATGACGCCTCCGCCCCGCCGGCCGCTGCTTTCCCAGGTCCTGGCCGAGATGCGCGCGGATGAGCGGTGACGTTGCCTATCTGGATACCTCGGCGGCCGTCAAGCTCCTCCTCAAGGAGCCCGAGACCGCTGCGCTCAGGCGCTGGCTGAGGAGCCGGCCGCGACGGGCTTCGGCGGCGTTGCTGCGGGTTGAGCTGCCGCGAGTGGTCAAGCGCGCGGGTCTGCCCGTGCTCCTCAATGACTGCCGGAGGCTACTCAGTGGGATTCAGTTGATCCGCCTCGACGACATGGTGCTCAACGTGGCCGGCGATCTGGAACCACCGTCATTGCGGCCGCTCGACGCCATTCACCTCGCGGCGGCGCGGAGCCTGGCCGGTGATCTCGATTCGGTGGTCACCTACGACCTCCGCATGATCGAGGCTGGGCAGGCTCTGGGCCTGTCGACGATCAGCCCCGGCTGACGGCGAGATAAGAAGGTGCGGATCGTCGCTGCCGGCGAGGCATTCACAGGCATGAAGCGCCGATATCATCAGCGAGAAGTGATATGCCCAAGCCCGTTGTCGAGACCATGACCGAGCCTCTGCCGGCGGCCTTTCTGGGACACGGGAATCCCATGAATGACATCGAGCACAACCGCTACACCGAGGCCTGGCGGGCCCTTGGGGCCTCGGTGCACCGGCCGCGAGCGGTCCTGGTCGTTTCCGCGCACTGGTTCACCAATATCACCGCCGTCACCGCGATGGCCCGGCCGCGGACGATCCATGACTTCTTTGGGTTTCCGGATGAGCTTTTCGCCGTCGAGTACGCCGCCCCGGGGGCGCCCGAGGTCGCTGCCGAGGTGTCCGAGATCGTCAAGCCGGAATGGATCGGGCTCGACGCCGACAGCTGGGGCCTCGACCACGGGACCTGGTCGGTCCTGCGCCATGTCTTCCCGGACGCCGACGTTCCCGTGATCCAGCTCTCCATCAACTCACACAAGCCATTCGACTATCACCTGAGTCTCGGCGCCCGCCTCGCGCCTCTGCGCCGCAGCGGTGTGCTGATCATCGGCAGCGGCAACGTCGTGCACAATCTGCGCCTTGTCGATCGCAATCAGCCCGACGGAGCATACGCGTGGGCGCGCCGTTTCGACGACGCCGTCCACGCGATCGTCACGAACGATCCGTCGAATGTGCTCGAGACGACGAGCGATGCGGATTTCGCCATGGCGGCACCCACGCCGGACCATTTCCTGCCGCTCTTGTACATTGCCGGCGTGGCCGGGCGCGAGCCTCTGGCGACGTTGTTGCGCGGTTATTCACATGGCTCGCTCTCGATGACCGCG
>JBHELP010000176.1:0-17878 GCA_046263035.1 Candidatus Dormibacteria bacterium
CGGGGACGTCGTTCCAGGGCAGGTCGTCGGGGTGATTCGCCGTTTCCGCGCCTTCTCTCTCGGGGCCCACGCTCACCCGCCCGCCCCTTCACCGCCGTCCTTGGGCTCGACCCCGTCGAGCTGACTGCTCTTGTAGACGGGTCGGGAGCCCTGCCGAGGGACACCGTTGAGCGTTGGCCAGCCCGGCACATCGACATTCTCACCGACGGGATCCATGTGCACCGTCGTCCCGGGGGGTGTGTCTCCAGCGCCCGGTCCAAGCCCCGCTTCCGAAGGGAGCACCGATCCCTCGGATCCCTCACGCGCGTCGCGGACGCGCCTCTCGAAGACGTCGTCGTCTCTGTTCTCGCTCATCAGGCACCTCACAGCGGTCGATAGTGATAACGGGGATGTGGCCAATCGCCACCAGCTGAGTATAACCTTCGGGGTGCCCATTCGCCGGGGCGGCGCGCTACGCTGCCATGTCCATGACGGCACGCCGGATTCGCGACCTCCCGCGTGCGGTGGGGGCCGAGCGGCTCCACGCCCGCCTGGCCGCCCGCCGCCCGGCGGTTTTCCTCGACTACGACGGGACCCTGGCCCCCATCGTGGACCGGCCCGAGGACGCGCTCATCGACGCCACCATGCGGTCGGCGGTGAGGCGGCTGGCCTCGCGCTGCCCCGTGTGCGTCGTCAGCGGACGCGATCGTCAGGTGGTACAGCGGCTCATGGGGCTGAGGAACCTCATCGTGGCGGGGAGCCACGGCTTTGACATCTGGAGCCCCACGGGCGGATGCGTACGACGCGAGGAGACGCCCGCCCACACCGAGCTCATCCGGGATGTGAGCCGGCGGTTGCGGGTGGCCATGGCCGGTATCGAAGGCGCCTCGGTGGAGGTCAAGAGTGTCTCGGTCGCCGCGCACTACCGGATGGTCGAGGAGCCGCGACGAGCCGAGGTCCGGCGCATCGTGGAGAGCCTGCTGGCCGAGCACCCCGACCGCCTCAGGGTCACCCCCGGGAAGATGGTGCTCGAAATCCAGCCCAACATCGACTGGGACAAGGGGCGGGCGGTGCTCCACCTTCTCTCCACCCTCGATCTCGATCACGACGACGTGGTGCCGCTGTACATCGGAGACGACATCACCGATGAGGACGCCTTCCAGGCGATTCGCGAGAGGGGCGTCGGCATCATCGTCGCCGGCACCGAGGACGGGGCCGACGACCGCATCACCGGCGCCCGCTACAGGCTCGACGGCGTGGCCGAGGTGGAGGGATTCCTGGAGACCCTCGCCGCCGGCATCCGCGAGGGCAGGATGGTCGACTGAGTCGGTGCTATCCGAACGGAAAGCCGGGGAATCCGCCGGGGAAGTTTCCCGGTCCGCCGTTGTTGCCGCCGTTGTTGCCCGGGTTGAAGCCTCCACCGGGGTCGAAGGGGAAGAAGGGCTGGCGCGGTTGCGGCAGGGGGCGCAGGGTGGGCGGTGGGGTAGGCGGCCGGCACACGGAGGTGGGATCCTCGGGTGGCCCGGCGGGGATGCATCCCGGCGCCGCGGCGGTCTCCGTCCCGCGGATGTAGAAGTCGGCGTCGTCACCGGCGCCCCGGGCCAGCACCGCGGCCGGCTTCGAATACCAGGTTGGCGGTGTGCCGTTGAGTGCCGAGCTCATGAAGGCATTCCAGATAGGAGCGGCGCCCGTGATGCCGGTGGCGCCCTCCAGGTGGCCGCAGTGATCGTTCACCGGTGCCAACCCATAGTCGGCCAGGTCCCCGGGGCTGTAGGGGTCGTCGACCTTCTGCCCCGGATACAGGACGTGATGCTGCAACAGCTGGCCCAGCCTGCCCCGGTCCTCCCCCTTGAGGCAGGACGGGCTGGGATTGCCGACCCACACCGCTGAGGCCAGCTCCGGCGTCCAGCCGACCGTCCAGTTGTCGACGAAGAACTCCGTCGTGCCGGTCTTGGCGCTGACCCGGCGGCCGGGGAGGGTGAGTGCCCCATGCTGGCCGAACTCGAGGACGCGGTTGTTGTCGTTGCTGGTCACTTGGTTGATGATGTACGCGGCCTCCTCGGGAATGGCACGGGTCGCCCCGGCGCCCCCCTGATGGACGTAGTTGTGCCTGCCCGAGGCCACGTCGACGATCTTGAGTAGGGGGGTGGGGTCGTGGTGAACCCCCAGGGAAGCGAGGGTGGCCGCTCCGGTGGCCAGATCGAGGGGGCTGATGCCGTGCTTGAGGCCTCCCAGCGTGGCGGCATAGTCCCGGGGCCCCGGCTGGTTGTCGGGATCGCGGAGGGACGTCAACCCCGCCTGAATCTCCATGGAGGTGATCTCCGGGATCCCTGTCGCCGCCTCGACCTTGACCGCCGGTATGTTGAAGGAGTTCCCGAGGCAGATCTTCAGCGGGCAGACACCGTGAAACTTTCGGTCGTAGTTCAGGGGCGCATAGGGCTCGCCACTTCCTGATGGAAGGGTGAGCGGCTCATCGACGACCGGCGTCGTCATGGTGAACTTCTTGGAGGCGATTGCGGCGGCGTAGGTGAAGACCTTGATGGTCGAACCGGGCTGCACTGGGCGCAGCGCCATGTTGAGCTGTCCCACCCCGGGGTCGCCGCTGTCCCAGGCCCCAACCAGCGCCTGGACCTCTCCGTTGCGGGGGTCGATGCCGACGATGGCCCCGTCGTGCGCGTTGTAGCGCTCCCGTACGGCGGCCACCCCTTCGTGAAGGGCCTTCTCGGCGGCGGCCTGCTTGGTGAGATCCAACGTCGACGTTATCTCCCAGCCACCCGGTCTGGCGTACGCGGGTCCATAGGTGGTGTCGAGCTGGTGGCGCAGGTAGTCGACGAAGTCCGGAGCGGTGTGCACCTCCGCCTCTTCCCAAGGGTGGAAGGCGAGGTCCTGTTCGAAGGCGATCTCTCCCTGCGGCTCACTGATGTCGCCCACGCTGACCATGGCGTCGATGACGGCACGCTGGCGCCGCTTGGCCTCGGGATTGACCAGGACGCCGGGCTCGTGGATGAGCGGATTGAAGTTGCTCGGCGATTCGGGCAGGCCGGCGAGCATGGTGGCCTCCGCGAGGTTGAGGTCGGCAGCGGACTTCTGAAAGTACAACCGGGATGCCGATTGGATCCCGATGGCGTGGTTCCCGTAGGGGATCCGGTTGAGATACATCTCCAGGATCTGGTCCTTGGTGAAGTTGGCCTCGATTTGATTGCCGAGGATCAGTTGGCGGATCTTGCGATCGATGTTGCGGTCGGCCGAGGCCAGAAAGCTGACCTTGGCCAGCTGCTCGGTGATCGTCGATGCGCCCTGCACCGGCCCGGAATGGGTGACGTTGTCAAAGCCCGCCTTGACGATGCGCGGAAAATCCCACGAGGCGTGCTCGTAGAAGTGGCGGTCCTCAACATCGATGGTTGCCCGCCGCGCCACCATGGCCACGCTGTTGAGCGGTACGTGCTCGTGCCGGAAGGCGTCGTCGTGGAACGTCGCAATCAGGGTGGTGCCGTCGCGCGCATACACATGGGTGTCCTGGGGTGGCTCCATGCTTGCCAGCGCGGCCGGATTGGGAAGACCGCTGAGATAGCCGTTGTAGCCGGAGTAGCCGGCGGCAACCGCAGCAATACCCAGGCCGGCGATGCCCACCACCACGATGACCAGCATCTGGATCGCGGCCCGGTGTCGCAGTGCACCGCGCTGCCGCCGCCCGCGGGCGGCCGCCAGCCAGTAACGGGAGGTCAGCCCCCGCCGCGGAGGACTCCGCCGGCGCGGTCGGGCCGTTCGCGGAAACGCCGGGTGTGACTCTCCGATTCGGCGCACGTCCCCGTGGGCGCGTCCGCGCATGGGCGCGGGCGGTGACCGGAAGGGCCGGTCACCAGGATCCGTGGGCATCGTCCTCCTGATCCTGACACGGGTGAGATGAACAGGGATGCTATCAGCTTGTGATACAGCATCGTGTGCGGTGCGGGACTTCCCGGGGCGGCCATCGAGCCCGCATCGCGGCGATGTCACAAGGTGGTTGCCGGGCCTCCCCAGAGGACCGGCGGCGGCCATCCTAACCAACGGCGTAACGCGCCGATCAACCACATCACGGGGTCACACACATGATCGACCTGAGAAAGCTGCTCCGGCTCGCCTCACCCGAGGGCGTCCTGGGAATTGCCTTCGTCACCCTCGCGGCCACCGGCGCCGCGACCATCAGCAGCATGGCCTCGGCACCGGTCGGAGACTACTCGGGTCCCGCTCCGGCGGCGCAGTCGGCGCCGGCGCCAGAGCGCTAGACCCCCTTAACGCGGTCCCTCGAGGGACCGGCGTCAGGCGGTCCTGAGGCGAGGTACGCGGGCGGGCCGGTTCTCGCCCGCGTACCCGGGGTGCGCGGCCGGCTCAGCTACTCTTGCGCGATGAACGAGATGCGGCTGGCCTTCCTGGCCGCGGCGGGGGCGGCCCGGCCGTTGCTGGCGGCACCCGAGGCAGGCGATCGCTGGCTGGAGCCCAGCGCACTCCGCGAGCTGACCGTCGGGGGGCTGGCCGGCCACCTGGTCGGCTCGGTGGTGAAGGTGGAGGAGAACCTGGACCGTCCCGTTCCCGCAGATGAGATCTCCATATCCGCCGCCGCGTACTACGCCTCGGTGGTGGACACCGACGACATCTCGGCTCCCGTCCACGTCGGTATCCGCCAGCGCGGCGAGCAGGCCGGTGCCATGGGGCAGGCGGCGTTGCTGGATCATTTCGACCGCACCCTGCTCCGCCAGCGTGCGCGTTTCGCCGACGAGACCGAGGATCGCCGGGTCAAGGTCTCCGACGAGCTGGTCATGGACCTCGACGACTACCTGGCGACCCGGATTGTCGAGCTCACCCTGCACACCGACGACCTCTGCGTCAGCGTGGGCCACGAGCTTCCCCACCTGCCGGGGACGGCCATCACCATCGCCACACTGATCGATGTGGCCCGGCACCGCCACGGTGACGTGGCCATCATCCGGGGCCTGGCGCGGCGCGAGCGTGATCCCGTCGGAGCTCTTCGAGTCCTCTGAGCCGGACGTCAGCGGGGGCGATCCGGCCGGCCGGCCGCCGGGATGTCAGAGGGCGGCGATGCGGCGCAGGAGGGCCACGTCGAGCATGCCCTCCGGCCGCAGGCGGTGAGGATCGGCGAGCACCTTGGCCGGCTCCGCGGGTTCACCGAATCCGTCGAGCACCACGGCGGCGGAGTCGAGCTGCTGATTGTGGGTGTAGTTGTTCACCACAACCGCGCACCGCAGCCCGGCGGCGCCGGCGGCGACCAGCCCGTTGCGCGAGTCCTCCACCGCCACGACGGTATCGCCATCGACCCGGAGGTGCTCACGGGCGAGCTGGTAGGCGCTCGGGTCCGGCTTGAGCGTCGGAGCCTCCTCGGCGGTGATCACCAGCTCGAAGCGGTTCATCCCGAAGAGGGTGTCGAGCAGCGGGATGACCCAGGCACGGGTTCCCGTGGTGGCCACCGCTACGCGCACGCCCGCCCCGCGGAGCTCGTCCAGGAGGCGATGTACGCCCGGTCGCGCCGGCACCGCGCCTCCGGAGGCGAACTCTCGAAAGATCTCGGTCTTGCGCGCCTGCAGCCGGGGGACCAGGCCGGCCCGGCGTTCGGGGGGCATCCCCTGCGCCTCGAGGAAGGCATCTATTCTGTTGCCCCCGCCGGTGATGTGAAGCAACTCGCCGTAGAGGTCGGGGTCCCACCGGTAGGGAAGTCCGAACTCCTCGAACGCTCTGTTGAAGGCCACGCGATGGCCGTCGCGCTCGCTGTCCACGAGGGTGCCGTCGACGTCGAAGATGACGGCGTTGAGTGTGGCCGCGGGCGACATGGGATGATCGTAGGTCATCGCCGATCCACTAACCTGCGGCCTCATGTGCTCGGCAGTCACCGCCGCCGTCCCTCCTCGACGGCGCCCCCGTGACGTCACGGCCGGCGCCGGGGCCCAGCGCGGTTGTGGTGGGCCGTCGGATTGCCGGGAGTGAGGGCCACCAGCGGCGCTGACGGCGGCGTCGCGGCCATGCCGGGGCGAGCATCATGCGGGTAGGGGTGCTCACCGGCGGTGGGGACGCCCCCGGGCTCAACGCCGCCATCCGGGCGATCGGCCGGGGTGCGCTGGCCGCCGGCAATACCGTCGCCGGCGTCCGCAACGGCTGGGGCGGCTTGATCGGCGAGGGCGACGTGATCGATCTCGACCGTCGCGGACTGGCCGGTATCCTCCCCATCGGGGGCACCATCCTGGGCAGCTCGAGGGTCAATCCCATCGAGCGCGAGGGTGGCCGGGAGGAGGTGCTGGCCAACCTGGAGCGCCACCGGCTAGACGCTCTGGTGGCCATCGGTGGCGACGACACCCTCAAGGTGGCGGCGTGGCTGGCGGACCAGGGGGCGCCGGTGGTTGGTGTTCCCAAGACCATGGACAACGATCTCAGCGTCACCGATTACTGCATCGGCTTCGACAGCGCCGTGGGCATCGTCAGCGAGGCGCTCGACCGGCTGCACACGACGGCGGCCTCACACCACCGCAACATGGTGGTCGAGGTGATGGGCCGCGACACCGGCTGGGTGGCGGTCCTCGGCGGCCTTGCCGGCGGGGCGGATCTCATTCTCATACCCGAGTTCGCGCTGAGCCTCGACGAGGTGCTCGCCCACCTCGACGGTCGCCGGCGCGGGGGCAGCGACTCCAGCATCATCGTCATCGCTGAGGGTGTGCAGATGGACGGTATGGATCGCGGCCAGGGCGAAGGTGGTGAACGGGACGCCTTCGGTCACGTCCGCCTGGGCAAGCGCGGCGTGGGGGAATGGCTGGCCGACGCCATCGAACGCCGGACCGGGCATGAGGCGCGGACCACGGTCCTCGGCTACACCCAGCGCGGTGGCTCACCGTCGGCCCACGATCGGATCTGGGCCACCCGCGTCGGCGCGTTCGCCCATGGGCTGGTGCTCGAAGGCGCCTTCGGGATGATGCCGGTGGTCCGCGGTGGGACGGTGGAGCGGGCGCCCATTGCCAGCGTGGTCGCCGAGCAGCGCCGGGTTCCCCGCGAGCTCTACGACCTCGCCCGGGTGTTCTTCTAGCGGCGCCTTGTCGGCCGCTGGCTGGGTGAACGTGTAGGTTGGCGAGGCGTGCTCCGGTGAGCATCCCGTTAGGATGGCCGTATGCGGTCCATGCGTTGTGTCATCGGCGGTCTCGGGCTCTGCCTCGGAATGGGCCTGTCCCTGGCCGCTGCCGAACCCGCGGTGGCAGCCACCTCCAGCCCCAACGACCCGGCCTTCACGCGCGGAGACCAATGGGCCCTGAGCGGGGCGCCGGGGAGCATCAACGCGCCGGCGGCGTGGTGCGTGAGCACGGGCGCAGGGGTCCTCATTGCCGATGTCGACACCGGGGCCGACTTCTCGCACCCCGATCTCGGCGGCCGGCTGGTGCGGGGAGCTCGCTTCACCGCCGGCAACGGTGCCGCCGTGCCCGGCGGCGTCGGTGACGACAACGGCCATGGCACCAGCACGGCGGGGATAATGGTGGCGTCGACGAACAACGGGGTGGGCATCGCCTCGGTGGCACCGATGCCCGCGCGCTGGTGGTCAAGGTGCTCGATTCGAGTGGCTCGGGATCCTCGGCCGACATCGCCGCGGGCATCCGCTACGCGGTGGACTACCGCGGCGCCGGAGGCGAGCGGGTGCGGGTGCTCAACCTGAGCCTGGGCACCGACACCCCAGCCCTGGTGTCGGGACTCCTCGGGGGAACCGACATCCGGGACGCCATCGTCTACGCGGCTCAGCATGACGTTGCCGTGGCAGCCGCCGCCGGTAACACGGGATCGGGCCTGCTGTCGTCAAATGACTACGGTCAGCTCTACGGCGTCGCCCTGGTGGCCGGTGCGGTGGGACGGACCGGCGCCCGGGCCGCCTACTCGACGCCGGGCAACATCTACGCGCCGGGTGGTGACTCGTCGGGTGGACGGGATGTCCAGCACGAGGTGATGACCACCATGCCGGGCGGCTACGGATTCCTTCAGGGAACCTCCTTCGCGGCGCCACATGTTGCCGGGGTGCTGGCGCAGCTCATGGCCTCGGGCTACAACGCCGCCGGCGCGCGGCAACGAATACTGGCGACGGCGGTCAACCGGGCCGGTGTGCCCGAGGTGGACGCCGCCTCGGCGCTGGGCGGCCACGGGTCCTGCGCCGCCCCCGCCGCCCCTGCCGCCGCTGCGGTTTCGCGGCCTCCACGGGCCACGCGGGCCACGACGACCCCCAGGGCGGCCGCCCCCACGCCGGTGGCTCCAACGGCGGTGGCAACACCGGCGCCCAGCCCATCAGCGGCTCCGGCTCTGATCTTCTCCTCGGAGCGCCGCGGTGATGTCACCGCCAACCGGCGCACCGTCGCCCAGACCTCCTCCGGCGGCGGGGCGGGCGCTCCGAAGATGCTGATTCTGGGTGGGACGGCTCTCGGTATCGGCGTGCTGGGCGGCACCGCCTATGCGGCCCGCCGCCGGCTGCGGGGGTGGCTAGCCAACGTCGTCCACCGGGTTCATCCCGCCTAGACCACCCTTTCAACCATGGGCACCCGCGCCGCCCTCGTGGCGAACGTCTAGCGGGCCGCCGGGGACATCCGGTCGCGCTCCGGCTCGGCTGCGCCGTCGGGGCCGGTTGCGGGCTGCGGGGGTGCCAGGCCACGCCGAGCGATCTCATGGTAGCGGTCGATGGCGGGGCCCGGGGCGCCGATGAAGCGCACCTGACCATGCTCCAGGACCACCACGCGGTCGCAATGGGCGCGCACCATGGTCAGCTCATGGGAGACGAGGATGACGCTGGTGCCAGAGTCGCGGAGCTCGCCGATGCGCTGGATGCATCGGCCCTGGAAGGCCTCGTCGCCGACGGCCAGCACCTCGTCGACGATCAGGATGGCGGGACGGCTGTGCACCACGAGGCTGAATCCCAGGCGGAGCTCCATCCCCGCGGAATAGGTGAGCAGCGGTGAGCTCATCTCCTCGGCGTCAAGCCCGGCGAAGTCGCGGATCTCCTCGTAGCGGGCGCGGACCTCGGCTCGGGACATGCCCAGCAGCACGCCGGCGATGGTGAGGTTCTCGTGCCCGGTGAGCTCGCGGTGGACTCCGGCGGCGAGGTCGACCAGTGAGGCCACCCGTCCCCGGGTAACCACGCGGCCGCGGCTGGGCGGGAAGACGCCGGCGATGGCCTTGAGCAACGTGGTCTTCCCCGACCCGTTGCCGCCGATGATGCCGGTGGTCTCACCGGGGCCCACCTCGAGGCTCACATCACGAAGCGCCCAGTGCACCTCTCCGCGCTTGCTCCACCCCCAGGACCGCTTGGGCCGGTAGCCCTCCCAGAGGTGGTCAACCTCGACGCGGGGTTCCATCAGATGTCCTTGGCGAGCTGGGTCGAGCAGCGCCGGAAACCGGCCAGGCAGGCGACGAAGAATCCGGCGCAGATGCCGACCATGAGCACCACATGTGAGGGGCTGGAGAGATGGTGATAGAAGAGTATGTCGCGGAACTGGGCGACGATAAGGTTGGCGGGGTCGACGTAGCGGAGGATGTCGAGGGCGCCTCCGACCATCTCGGGGCGGTAGACGATGGGCACCAGGAAGAACCAGATGGTCAGCAGGTTGCCGAGCAGGAAGCGCAGATCGTGGTTGAACACGTCGATGAGCGCCAGCACCATGGCTATGCCGGTGACGAACAGGAGAAGAGCGCCGACTGGAAGGAGGAGCATGGGCAGGATTCGATATTCGAGATCGCCGCGGACGGCGAGAAAGATGAGCAGACCGACCAGGGTGGTGAGAAAGTACACGGCCAGGCTGATGACGGCGGCCATCGGCAGCAGCTCCTGAGGAAAGGGTGTTCGCCGGATCAACTCGGCGTCGTGGGAGAGGCTGGTGATGGCGTGACCGAGGCTCTGCGCGACGAAGGTCCAGGGCAGAAGTCCGATGAACAGGTACAGCGGGTAGCGCTCTATGGGCGCATGGAAGACGCCCTGGAACACGAAGGCATAGAGGCCTAGCAGGAAGAGTGGTGCGATCGTGGGCCACGCCACGCCCAGCAGGGAGCGCTTGGCGCGGAGGCGCAGCTGGCGCTCCACCAGCGTGTAAAGCAGCTCTCTCGACGAGACCAGCTCGGCCATCCCGGTGACCACCGTCAGTGAGGCGCGGCCGGCGTTTCCAGGGCCTCTCGCGAGGCGCCCACCCAGCGCGGTTGCGCAGGCGCGCCGGGGCGCCGGCGACTGAGCACGCCGGCGAGGATTCCGACGCCGTAGAGGAGGTGGGTGGCGCTGATCAGCGCTGCTGCGGGCAGCAGCCGGCCCGGCCGCCGGAGGCCGACGGCGACCGCGGCGGCTCCGGCCGCCACCACCGCGGCGTAGATGAGGAGGAGCGACAGCCACCAGCGGCTCTGCAGCACGAGCGCCGGCAGCAGGGCCAGGTAGCCTATCAGGGCCACTGGGATCAGGTAACCGAAGCGGAATGCCCGTGGCCGGCGTATGAGCACCAGGCCGCGCCCCTCTCCGTACTTGATCATCTGACGGGCGAATCCGCGAAACGTGGGCCGGCGTTCGTGGTAGACGACCAGCTCGGGGTCATAGCGCATGGAGACGCCCCGCCTGGTCATCTGCACCAGGACCGCACTCTCCTCTCCGGCGCGAAGGTCGTCGGCGAAGGGCAGCATCACGTGCCGGCGAACGGCGAGGTTGCAGAGGATGAGGTCCTGCTCATCCGCGCGCACGGCCGGGGCGGCGCCGTAACGGCGGTGAACGGGACCCGAGGTGATTGCCGAGGCCAGCACTGCGCCCTGGAGGATCTGAAAATCCGAGCTGCCCGGGGGGGTGAGGTTGGGGCCGCCGAAAACGTCCACGTCAGGGTGCGCCGCCGCGGTGTCCGCCAACCGGCGCAGGAGCGCCCGGTCCAGGATGACGTCGTCGTCGATGAAGAGGAGGATGTCGCCACGGGCGCGCTGGACCAGGAGATTGCGGGCAACGCCGGGGAAGGTTCGTGTCACCTCGCCCACCTGGGCATCCGGAAACCTGCCGAACACCGAGGCGGCCACGCCGGCGTCCTCGTTGGAGCAGACGAGCAACTCGAACTCGGGTGGTGACAGCTGGTCCTCGAGGCTGCGCAGGCAGGCCTCGAGCAGCTCTGTCCGCCCTCTGGTCACCACGCAGACGCTGATGACGGGGGTCAACCCGGGCGTCTTCCGTCCAGCATGTGGGACGCAAGGATATGTCATCGCGCGGGTGTTGGCCGCGGGTATCGCCCGGGCACGAGCGATCGGGTCATGGATGGAGCTGAGCGACGTGTTCGATCGTCAGCCCGTGGGTGTCCGCCCCCTCGTCCGACCGAGGTCCATGCGCAGCCCCTCGGTGGTGAGACCGGCTCCCCAGGTGAGCAGGGCCAGCATCACCACGGGACTCAGCCCCACCGCCCGCCTCAACAATGAGCGATCCCAGGCGGCAGCCCGGGCATAGAGCGAGATCATCCGGGCGCCGACGGCCAGCGGCGCCAGGGCCGTGTAGCGCACCAGCGGCCGCAGCTTGTAGGGGCTGCGGCGGCCGAGCCGGGCGGTGTAACCGCCGGCGTAGAACTGGTTGGCCAGGACTCTCGACAGGGCCGTCCGGTTGTGGTGCACGACCCCAGCCGAGGGAGCGAATCGGAAGAGACCCCGCTCGCGCAGGTGAACGGTGACAAGGGTGTCCTCACCTCCGTCGAGGTCCTCGGGGAAGGGGCCCAGGTGATCCCACAGATGACGGGGGATGAGCAGGTTGCAGGTGGCCCCATGCCATGCTGTGGCCGGCGGCCTTCTGGGGTGGAGGTCGAGGAAGCCGATCAGGTACTCGGTGGTGCCCGCCGGGCTTTCCGGCGTGCCGTTGACCACCGATCCGGCGACGCAGAGGCGGTTGCCATCCGAGGCCTCCACCAGCCGGCTCAGCCAATCCGGGTGGACCACCACGTCGGCGTCGGTGAAGGCCAACGCCCGTCCCCGCGCCACCCGGGCAGCGCGGTTGCGTGCGCTTGCAGCACGGAGTCGGGGAACGTGGGGGATGATCGTGAGCCGGGGATCGGGCGGCAGCTGGGGCAGGAGCTCCGGGGTGTCCGCGCTGGCCGCCACGATTACCTCGAAGGTGCCTGCGAACCGCATGGCCAGCAGGCTGTCCACACAGGCCCGCAGCCGCCCGCCGGCACGATAGGCGGGCACGATGATGCTGGCTTCCGTGGTCTCGGCCCGCGCAGGCATAGGCGCCGCATGGTACCCGGCCTCGGAATGTGAGGTGGAGTGCTCAGAATGGGCCGATGCCGACAGAGCCTCCGCCGCCCCCCGCCGGGACGATGGGGCGCCATCGAGTGGTCATCACCGGCCTGGGGACGATCAGCCCCCTCGGCAATGATCGGGACTCCACCTGGTCCTCCATCTGCCACGGCCGCAGCGGTATCGCGGCCATCGAGAGGTTCGACGTGGGCGACCTGCCCAGCCGCATCGCCGGAGAGGTGCATGGCTTCGACGCCGCCGCCGAGCTCGGCTCCCGGGAGGCTCGCCGGGCGGGACGGGTGGTGCACCTCGCCCTCGCCGCCGCCCGCGAGGCCGTCGCCGACGGGTGCCTCGATGTCACCGCCGACGCCGACGACATCGGTGTGGTGATCGGAACGTCCGCCGGTGCGCTCGATATCTACGAGGCGGGGCTGCGCTCGCACGGGGCAGGGGGCTATCGAACCGTGGGCCCCTTCGCCGCCACGGGAACCGCCTCGGGCATGCCCGCTGCGATGGTGGCCATGGACGTCGGTGCCCGGGGTCCCAACTTCGCCATGGTGAGCGCCTGCGCCAGTGGCGCCCATGCTGTCGGGGAGGCGGCAGAGCAGATCCGTCGGGGAGACGCCGTCGCCATGATCGCCGGGGGCAGCGAGGCCGCCCTGCCTCCGGCGCGGCTGGCGGCGCTCTGTGCCATCCGCGCCCTCTCCCGCCGCAATGACGATCCCCAGAGAGCGTCGCGTCCTTTTGATCGCGATCGTGACGGGTTCGTGCCCGCCGAGGGCGCCGCCATCCTGCTTCTGGAGGAACGCGAGCATGCCCTCGCCCGCGGAGCTCACATCCATGCCGAGCTGGCCGGGTACGCCGCCACCGCGGATGCCTGGCACGCCACGCGTCCAATCCCGGATGGATCGGGGGCGAGGCGCTGCATCGAACGGGCCCTGGCGCGCGCCGGACGCTCCGCCGGGGAGGTGGGGTACGTCAATGCTCACGGCACCGGGACGCGGCTCAACGACCTCGCCGAGACCCGTGCCCTCCAGGCCGTCCTCGGCGCCGATGCCGACCGGGTGCCGGTCTCATCCACCAAATCCATGACCGGCCACCTGATGGGAGCGGCGGGGGCACTCGAGGCGGTGCTCACGGTGCTCGCCCTCGAGGAGGGGTTCCTCCCGCCGACCATCAACCTCGACGCGCCGGACCCGGAATGCCATCTGGACCACATAGCTCACCGCGGCCGACGGGTGCAGACCTCGCTGGCGTTGAGCACCTCCTTCGGGTTCGGCGGCCAGAACGCCTGCCTGGTCTTCAGCCAGGGCCTCCGTCAGCGGCCGGACAGCGTACGGAAGGGAAAGAGCGCGATGAACCCGTAGGCGACCGCCAGGACATAGGCGGCGCGCAGGGTGTCCGGCAGTCGCGGCCTCCCCCAGAAGCACCGGGCGACGGCCACGCATACCGATGGCATCACGATCAGGAAGTAGTAGATGTAGGTGGTCCGATGCTGCAGGGCGCCCAGGACGAAGGGGATCATGGTCCCTGCGAACCAGGCCAGGGCGAGCATCGCCGGCTGGTCGTGCTCCCGCCAGAAGGATCGCCCGCAGAGGACCAGGGCGGGGACCGTGGCAAAGATGATTGCCGGGGTCATCATGCCGCGGAAGTTGATGACATCGCCGTCGGGGCCGACCTGGCGCCAGTAGTTGATGGGCACCTGGTCGATCAGCCACTGCCAGGGCAGGGAGTCCGCGCTGACCGGGATGGGCCCCGCCGCGAAGCGCGTACCGGGCGTGCTCAGGGCATGCAGCATGAAGCTGGTATGGGACAGCGGATTGGGATCCCTGCCGACAAAATGATCCAGTAACCCTAGTGTGCCCAGGTAGGCGACCAGCGTGACCCCAGCGCACCCGCCCAGCGCGATCAGCGCGGAGCGAACAGGCCACCCGGACGCCCGCCCCGACAGGGCCCTGGTGAGGATGAGGCGCCCCACCTCGATGAGGCCGACGACGAGGAGGACGTCGAATGCCACCAGCTTGGTGCAGGCGCCGACCCCGACCGCGATTCCCGCGGGCGCCCAGAGGCGGCGCAGGTAGAGCCCCACCGCGGCCAGCATGAAGACCAGGACGAAGATGTCCAGGGTGGCCATGCGACCGTGGATGAAGACGAGATTGTCGACCGCCATGAGGGTTGAGGCCGTCAGCGCCATGGCGGGGCGACCGCCGGCGGATCGGACCACCCAGTATGTGAGCAGGATGGCCAGGGTGCCGAAGACCACGCTCGGCGTTCGCCAGCCCACGGGGTTGTCGCCGAACAGGCTGATCCCCCCGCCGATGAGCAGCTTGGCCAGCGGGGGATGCGCCGGGTTGCTGTCGATGCCCTGTCCCAGGAGAGGGAGGGAACTGGCGGTACTGTGGTGGCCCACCATGTCACGCGCCGCGTTGACGTAATAGTCCTCGTCGAACATCAGCATGTTGGGCAGGTCGAGGTGGACACAGCGGATGGCTGTGGACAGCGCCGTGAGGACCCCGAGGAGCACCAGGGGCCGCCCACCCCACTCCGCGGCGCGGTTGCGCCACTCCGCCAGCGTCACCCGCGGATTATCAACGGACCCCCGGCGGCGCCGTCCCATCGGTGGAGCCCGGCGTATCGCTGCGCAGCTCGGCCGCCAGTGAACGGACCACCTCGGCTAGGCCGGCGCGCTCGAGAGCCACACCCGGGGGGCAGAGGTGGTCGGATGCGGCCCCTCGATAGACGGTGCGCTGACGACTGCTGCTCGGCCCGGTCTCGAGGATGCTCAGGACATCGGCCAGCTCGGTGGGGCAGTGGAGCCGCCGGGACAGGGGGGCAAGCCGCCGCACCGCGGCGGCGACGCACTCGGCGATGGGCATGGTCCGGCCACTGGCGTCCACGGTGATCCTCCCCTCAAGGCCATAGCGCACGGCGAGATCCTTGTTGTCCTTGACCAGCAGTGGTGACAGGGGGTCGCCGGGCTCGGCTCCCTCGACGGCCTCGGCGACGAGGCACTGGGTGAAGGCGGCGATGGCAGCCATCTCCCTCAGCGTGGGGGGCGCGTCGCAGACGCGCAGTTCCACCGTGCCGAGGGCGGGTGAGGGCCGCACGTCCAGGTGGAGATCCTTGTGGGACTCGATCCGGCCGGCCCGGACCAGGGCTCCGTACAGCGCCTCGTATTCCCCCCAGGACTCGAGCCGGGGAGGCAGCCCGGTGAGCGGGAGGTCGGCAAAGACCACGCATCGGGTTGACTGGAGGCCGGTGTCTCGACCCTCCCAGAACGGGCTGGAGGCACTCAGCGCGATGAGCTCGGGAAAATGGCGGACCAGGGCATTCTGGACCCGTATGGCGGTGTCGCCTTCGGGAACGCCGACGTGGACGTGAAGGCCATAGGTCTGCAGGCGCCGCGCGGGGTCCTGGATGGTCTCCACCAGTCGCTCGATGCGGGCGTCGTGGGTGATGCTCTGCCGCAGCGGATCCGCAAAGGGATGGCTGCCGGCGGACACCAGCAGCCCGCCCACGGCGGTGACCAGGTGGTCGAGGATCTCGAGGGTGGTCCGGAGATCCTCACGAGCCGCGGCCACGGTCGACTGTCCCCGGGGGCCGGTGGCCACCTCCACGGTGTTCTGCATCAGCTCCTTGCGAACGCGGTCGGCCGTCTCCGGTCGGGTGGCCATCTCCGCGAGCATTCGCGGGCCCAGGTCGACCAGGTTGACGCTTCCGGCGTCGACCAGCTGGATCTCCACCTCCATGCCGACGGTCGGATGAGGCGAGCCGCTGAAGACCGGGCGCCCGGTCTCGGCCTCCCCTCGCCTCTCGTCACCCGGAACAGTCACGACCGTAGTGTGGACGGCGGGGACGGGCGGTGACGCCGCGAGGGGCGACGCTCCATACGTCATGTGATGGCTTTCCGCTAGGATGCCGGGGTCCATCCGGACGGGGAGGAGAGAACTCTTGGGGAGGATCTGGGGCTGATTCATTTCCGCAGCCTGGTGCGTGGCGTTGCTCTGGCCGTTCTTCCAGTGATGGTCGGGGGGTACGCGTTATCCGGGCTGACAGCCCCCTCAGGCCTGGCCGTCCGCAGCAAGCCAACTTCGGTGGCCAGGGTGGGCAGGGATTCGGTGAGGGTGTCCGATCGTGTGCGCGCACCGGCAGGGCTGCAAGTTGTCAACGGCCTGCCGCTGACGCTGCCACCCCTTCCCGGAACACCACAACTCACCGTTCCCGGCACCATCAGCGAGCTTGCCGCCGCGGCCGGGCTGGACGCCGGGACGATCCGCTGGGCCAACGACCTCCAGGAGAATCAGGAGGCCGCCGTGGGTCAGGTATTGCTGGTTCCGCCGACGCGAGGAAGCCTCCTATGGCATCCCTCCGGGGAGACGACCGCACAATTCGCCGACCGTACCGGCATCCCGCTGGCCACCCTTACCGCCTACAACAGTCATCCTGAGGCCGGTGCGCGCAAGTATCTGCAGGTCCCCTTCGGAACCCTGGGGGCGCCTCTCGCCGCGAGTGAGGTCGTGGTGGCCGCCCCTGGGGTGCCGGCGGTTTCCACCGCCCAGCGAAACCATGGGGCCAACGGCTTCCCCTTCGGGCAGTGCACCTGGTTCGCCGCCTCCAAGCGGGATGTGCGGTGGAGCGGCAACGCCGGGCAATGGCTGAGGGCCGCCCGGGGCATCCGGCCCGAGGGGAAGGTTCCCGTGGTCCGGGCCCTCGCCGTCCAGACCGGTGGTCCCGGTGTCAGCTCCGTGGGCCATGTCAGCTACGTTGAATCCCTCAACGATGATGGAAGCTTCCAGGTCGCCGAGATGAACTACCGGGGCCTGGGCGTCATCGATCACCGAACCCTGCGAGTGGGCAGGGACGGGGTGGCCGGCTTCATCTACTAGCCCGAAGCGAGACGCCTCCGGTTGCCGTACCATCCTCACCGGAGCGGGACGCGTCAACGGGGGCTGAGAGGGGGATGGATGGGGCGGGTGCACCCGGCCAGGCGGAGGCCGTGAGCGAGCAGGATCTTCGTGCCTTCCACGCGAACCATGTCGGCGAGCTCGTCGATTTCGTGGCCAGGGTGGTCAGGGACCGAGGCAGGGCGGGGGACATTCGGGCCGAACTGATCGTTGCCGACGTCTTCTCGCTGCTGGCGGCGCCGTCGGCGATGTCGGAGGCGGGGCAGGATCAGCGCATGCGTGCTCTTCGCGCCGCCCACGAGCATTCCATGGCTGCCGTCGATCGTTCGTCGGATCCCGCGGGGCGCCGCAGCGCCCCGGTCAGCGATGAGCCGCGGTGGGATCTCGATGAGACTGCTCCAGGCGGCGACGATGATCCGGTCGCGGCTGAGGCCGCCATGCTCGTATGGGCCTCGGCTGCGGCTCTGAGGCGCTCGCAGTACGCCGTGCTCGACCTCTCTGTCAGGCGCGAGCTCGGAACCGCGGCCGTCGCCGCAGTCCTGCACTGCTCCCACAGCCAGGCGACATCGCGGATTGCCGCAGCCAGGGAGTCCTTCGTCAAGCGCGTTCGGCTGACGACGGTGACACACCGCTGGGCGGAGTGTGCCCGGCTGCGGATGCTGTTCCCAGGCCGGCCTCGTGCTTTGACCCCGGAGCAGCATGTGGTCGCGCAGCGCCACCTGGCTCGTTGCCAGGGCTGCCGGGTGCTCGCCGGCCGG
>JBHELP010000177.1:0-7448 GCA_046263035.1 Candidatus Dormibacteria bacterium
CGAAATCCTCGTTGAGCTTGCCCACGAAGGTGCCCGCCGGATCCTCGACGACATCGTAGTCCGCGGTGTCGGGAATGGCGCCACCGCTGGTGATCGCCGCCAGCCGGGCGCCCCGGCGGGCACGGAGGACGCCGTTGACCCGGTCGTGGTGCAGCTGGGCGCCCCTGCGGCCACGGCGCGTGGCCACCCCTTCGGACAGCATCAGTACGATCGCGTCGAAGTCGGTGCGACCGAGCTCGCGATAGGGGTGGGCGCGGCGCACCAGCCGCCAGAGCTCCTCCTCGGCGACGGACCCCTCGCTCGCCACGATCGCCACGATCTGCTGGGCGAGGATGTCCAGCGGCGCCACCGGCATGATGATCGCGTCGAGCTCGCCGGCCCTCACGGCGCGCACCGCCGCCGCCGCCTGGAGCAGGTCGTCCCGCGTCAGCGGCAGGATGACGCCCCGGGGGATGCCGGCCAGCCAATGGCCCGAGCGGCCGATGCGCTGGAGGAGCGTCGACAGCGATCTCGGGGCGCCCAGGTGGCATACCAGGTCGACGTGACCGATGTCGATGCCCAGCTCCAGGGAGGCGGTGGCCACCACCACCGGTATGGCGCCGGACTTCAGGCCTCGCTCGGCCTCGAGCCGGGTGGCCCGTGAAAGGCTGCCGTGGTGCGCTGCCACCCGGCCCTCGCCCAGGCGCTCGCTGAGCTGATGCGACACCCGTTCCACCAGCCGGCGGGTGCTCACGAAGACCAGGGTGCTCCGGTGTTCGCCGGTGAGGTGGGCTATGCGGTCGTAAACCTCGGCGGAGATCTCGTTGGTGGCGATCGGGCCCAGCGGCATCGAGGGCACCTCGACCGAGAGCTCCCAATTGCGGCGATGGCCGACATCGACGATGGCGCAGCCCGGCGTCGCCCCGTCCACCATGCTGCCGCTGGCCGTACCCGCACCGGTGATGCCGTGCTTCGCCAGCTGGCGACGACGCCGCCCGGCGCCCGCTCGTTCGGGCGGCGGGTCAACCCGGCCGTCCTCGGCGACGCCATCGCTGCCGGCCCCATCGGCTGGGGTACCGACGCCGGTGAGCAGAGCGGCGATGGCGGCGATGGGTTTCTGGGTGGCGCTCAGCCCGATGCGCTGCGGACGTTGCTCGGCCAGCCGTTCCAACCGTTCCAGCGACAGGGCCAGGTGGGCGCCTCGCTTGTCACCGGCCACCGCGTGAATCTCGTCGACGATCACGCTGCCGGCGGTGCTCAGGAGCTCGCGGGTACCCTGGGCAGTGAGCAGGATCGCCAGCGACTCCGGCGTCGTGATCAGTATGTGGGGTGGTCGGCGGAGCATCCGCGCCCGCTCCGCGGCCGGGGTGTCCCCGGTGCGGACGGCGACCCTGATCTCCGCCAGCAACGAGCCGCGAGATTCCGCCAGAACCTGGATGGCGGTCAGCGGGCCCGCCAGGTTCTTCTGGATGTCGTTGCTCAGCGCCTTGAGCGGCGAGACGTAGACCACGGAGGTGCGGTCCTCGAGCTCCCCTGATGCTGCGGTATCGATGAGCTGGTTGATGGCCCACAGGAACGCCGCCAGCGTCTTCCCCGAGCCCGTGGGGGCGGCGATGAGGGTGTCGCGGCCGCGGGCGATGTGATCCCACCCCTCGACTTGCGGGGCGGTCGGCTCGCCCAGGGTGGAGCTGAACCACTCGGCGACCAACGGGTGAAAGCGCTTCAGCGCGGACGGCGCCATGACGCCATCTTCTCGCACCCGAGCGTATGGGGGAAGCCGCCGGTGTTGGCCGGCCGGCGTCACCACCTGGACTGGTGGTGGGGGATGGGATCACGTCCCAGACCATCATCATTGCACCGGCCACGCGGAAGGCCGATGATGCCACCCCGATCACCCACAGGCTGCCCACGCACTGAGGCTCGGACCCCTGAGGCCGCGAACACATGTACGATGGAGGGAACCGGCTCAAGCCTCGAAATGTGAAGACCACTGATTCAGCTGGGTGCTTGACAGCGGGCCACCGATACCCCAATATATGGGGCCCCGACCCGCTTAAGGACCCAATATATGGGAAGTGAATTGATGGATGGACCCGCCACTGCCACCGACACGGCCACCCGCGACGGCGGTCTCGGCACCGCATCCCCCGCGCCGGCTGAGATGAGCGCGGGCTGGGGTGATGCCGGCATGCCGGCCACGCAGCCGGAGGTGGAGCTCGTCGGTCGCCATGATCGGGAAGCACCCATCCTTGCCGATGGGGGGGGCCGGGTGCGCCTCGATTCGGACACCGATGTGGCGGTTCCCATGCGCGTCCGCAAGCGGGACGGGACCTTCGAGCCGGTCGACGTCAACAAGATTGTCCGTGCTGTCGCCAGGTGCAGCGAAGGCCTGGGTGCGGCAGACCCGAGGCGGGTGGCGCTCAAGACGATCAGCGGTCTCTATGACGGGGCCACCACCGCCGAGCTGGACAGACTGTCGATCCAGACCGCCGCCGGACTGATCGCCGAGGAGCCGCAGTACTCTCGCCTCGCGGCCAGGCTGCTGGGCACGTACATCGACAAGGAGGTCCGCGGCCAGGGTCTTCACTCCTTCTCGCAGTCCATCGCCGCCGGGCATGCCCACGGGATCATCTCCGAGCGGGTCGCCACCTTTGTACGCGCGGCAAGCCGCAAGCTGGACGACGCCGTCGAGCCCGCCCGCATCCAGCTCTTCGAGTACTTCGGTGTGCGCACGGTCTATGACCGTTACCTCCTTCGCCATCCATCGACTCGCCAGGTCATCGAGACCCCGCAGTACTTCTTTCTCCGGGTGGCCTGCGGACTGGCCGAGACGGTTGCCGAGGCGGTCGAGCTCTACCGGCTGATGTCATCGCTGGCCTACCTGCCCAGCTCACCAACGCTCTTCAACTCCGGCACCCAGCACAGCCAGCTCTCCAGCTGCTACCTCATCGACTCGCCGGCGGACGATCTCATCGCCATCTATGACACCTATTCGGAGGTGGCCCGGCTCTCCAAGTTCGCCGGCGGCATCGGCCTCGCCTACAGCCGGGTTCGCTCGCGCGGCTCACTGATCCGGGGGACCAACGGGCGGTCCAACGGCATCGTCCCCTTCCTGAAGACCCTTGACGCATCGGTCGCCGCGGTCAACCAGGGTGGCCGTCGCAAGGGCGCTGCCTGCGTGTACCTGGAACCATGGCACGCCGATGTCGAGGACTTTCTCGAGCTTCGCGACAACACCGGCGACGATTCCCGCCGGACCCACAATCTCAACCTGGCCAACTGGATACCCGACCTCTTCATGCGCCGGGTGGAGGCAGATCAGCCCTGGTCGCTGTTCGACCCCCACCAGGTCCCGGAGCTGCCCGACCTGTGGGGGGAGGCGTTCGACCGCGCCTACATCGAGGCCGAGGCCGCCGGGCGGTTCGTCCGTCAGGTGCCCGCCCGCGAGCTCTACGCCCGCATGCTGCGCACCCTGGCCCAGACCGGGAACGGCTGGATGACCTTCAAGGACGCCTGCAACCGCACCTCCAATCAGACGGCGGTGGAGGGGAACGTCATCCACCTGTCGAATCTGTGCACCGAGATCCTCGAGGTCACCTCTGACGCGGAGACCGCGGTGTGCAACCTCGGCTCGGTCAACCTGGGGGCTTTCGTCAGTGGTGACGGCGTCGACATGGAGCGGCTGAGACACACCGTGCACACCGCCGTGACCTTCCTCGACCGGGTGATCGACATCAACCTCTATCCCACTCCGCGCGCCGCCGCCTCCAACCCGCGTTGGCGGCCGGTCGGCCTCGGTGTCATGGGTCTCCAGGACGTCTTCTTCAAGCTGCGACTGCCCTTCGACTCGCCCAGGGCGCGAGAGCTCTCACGACGGCTCGCCGAGGAGGTGTATCACAGCGCGCTCAGCGCCTCCTGTGACCTTGCCGAGCGCAACGGCGCACACCCCGCCTTCGCGGAGACACGGGCGGCCGCAGGCGTTCTCCAGCCCGACCTGTGGCCGGGCACCACGGTGACCGATCCGGCGCGCTGGAGCGCTCTCAGAGAGAGGATCGCCCGCCATGGCCTGCGCAACTCTCTGCTCATCGCCGTCGCCCCCACGGCGACCATCGCCTCGATCGCCGGTTGCTATGAGTGCATCGAGCCCCAGGTCGCCAACGTCTTCAAGCGGGAGACGCTCTCCGGAGAGTTCATGCAGGTCAATCCCTACCTGGTGCACGACCTCAAGGAGCGCGGCGTCTGGAACGAGACGGTGCGGGCCGCGCTCAAGCGGGCAGAGGGCTCGATACAGGACATCGCCGAGATCCCTGCCGACCTCAAGGCGGTGTACCGAACGGTGTGGGAGATTCCCATGCGGTCGCTCATCGACATGGCCGCGGAACGAGGACCCTTCATCGACCAGAGCCAATCGCTCAACCTCTTCATGGCCGATCCCACCATCGGCAAGCTCTCCTCGATGTACGCCTACGCGTGGAAGAGCGGGCTCAAGACCACCTACTACCTTCGTTCCCGGCCGGCAACTCGCATCAAGCAGACGACGGTCGCCCCTCTGTCCGGGGCGGCATCGCCCAGCCTGGAGGCTGGCGTGGCGAGGGTCGACGGCGACGGTCAGACCGACGACGCGGCTGCGGCGGCGCTGGCCTGTTCCCTGGAGAATCCCGAAACGTGCGAGGCATGCCAGTGATGCGTGGCAGGCCCTCGGTGCGATGCTCGCCACCACAGGAGATGCGCTGATGCTGCTGGAACCAGGCATGGACCTCACCCTGCGCCCGATGCGCTACCCGCAGTTCTACGACATGTTCCGGGATGCCATCAAGAACACCTGGACGGTTGAGGAGGTGGACCTTCTCGGCGACCGGGCCGACCTCGACGACCGGATGTCCGGCGCCGAGCGCCACCTGATAAACCGGCTGGTGGCCTTCTTCGCCACCGGGGACTCGATCGTTTCCAACAACCTCGTCCTCAACCTCTACCAGCACATCAACGCCCCGGAAGCCCGGTTGTACCTCTCCCGCCAGCTGTACGAGGAGGCGGTCCACGTCCAGTTCTATCTCACGCTCCTGGACAGCTACATGCCCGACCACGAGGAGCGCGCGCGGGCCTTCTCGGCGATCGAGCACATCCCCTCGATACGGCGCAAGGCGGAGTTCTGCTTCACCTGGATCGACTCCATCAACGACCTCACAGAGCTGAAGACCAAGGATGACCGCCGGCGATTCCTGCTGAATCTCATCTGCTTTGCCGCGTGCATCGAGGGCCTCTTCTTCTTTGCCGCCTTCGCCTACGTGTACCACCTGCGATCCCGCGGCCTGCTCAACGGGCTGGCATCCGGCACCAACTGGGTCTTCCGGGACGAGAGCTGCCACATGAACTTCGCGTTCGAGGTGGTTGCCACCGTCCGTCGCGAGGAGCCGGAGCTCTTCGACTCCGCCATGGAGACCCAGGTGGTGGAGATGATGGAGGAGGCCGTGGCCGCCGAGACGGCCTTTGCCGAGGACCTGCTCGGCGGTGGTGTCGCGGGGCTGTCGGTGGCCGACATGCGCAGCTACCTGGAGTATGTCGCCGACCAGCGCCTGGTAACCCTGGGTCTACCACGCCGCTTCAGGGCCCGGAATCCCTTCCCCTTCATGGAGTTGCAGGACGTCCAGGAGCTCTCCAACTTCTTCGAGCGCCGGGTGTCGGCCTACCAGGTGGCCGTGGCTGGCGAGGTCTCATTCGCCGAGATGTTCTGAGCAGCCCATTCACAGCCCTCGCTCCTCCGCCTCCTTCCCTGCCCACTTGGCGACCCACCCCGCCGGCTCCGTACACTCGGGCGGATGTTCGATCCGGCCAAGTACGCCACCGTCACCATCGTCGATCGCCAGGATCTGGACGATCACCTCTGGATCATCCGGGTCAGGCCCGACTGCGACCTCGCCTACCGGCCGGGTCAGTACGTCACCCTCGGCATGGCCAGGAACGGCCACGTCGTGGAGAGGCCCTACTCGATAGCGTCCGCACCGACCGAGGAGGCCATCGAGCTCTTCCTCGAGAAGGTTCCGGGCGGGGAGCTGTCGGAGCCCCTCCACGGGCTGGAGATCGGTACCGAGATGCTTGTCCGCAAACGGCCCAAGGGGATATTCCTCAAGGACGCGCCGCTGGTCGACCAGGCCCATCTGCTGGTGGCCACCGTCACCGGCGTGGCACCCTACGTCAGCATGCTCCGGGCCGTGGCGCAGCGCTGGAGAGAGGGGGCGTGGCCGGGAACCCACCCCATGATCCTGCTTCACGGGGCCAGCTTCGTCCACGAGCTGGGTTACATGGATGAGCTCCACGCCCTAGATGCTGAGTGCCCGTGGTTCCAGTACGTCCCCATGATCAGCAGGCCTTGGGAGCGACCGGACTGGATGGGTGAGACGGGCAGGGTGGAGGACGTCGTTCGCAAGTACGCCGACGCCGCCGGCATGGTTCCGGGAGGTGCCGCCGTCTTCGCCTGCGGGCACCCCGACATGATTCACAAGGTCCACGCGATCATGCTCCGCCGGGGTTTCTCCATCAAGGAGATGCACGAGGAGCGCTACTGGCCTGATTGAGCCGGCTGGACCATGCTCCGGCGGGGCTTCTCCGTCACGGAGAGCACGAGAGCGCCACTGGCCTAACTGAGCCGGCCGGCGCCGTCTCGGCGGCACCCTTCTCGTAGACTCGAGCGATGCTGGACTCGCCGGTGCGCGCGGTGGCGGTGATCTCCTATCACACCTCACCACTGGGGTCCCTGGGGCGCGGTGAGAACGGCGGCATGAACCTCGCCATACGGCGGCTCTGCGAGGGCCTCTCCGCCGCCGGCGTGCCCACCGACGTGTTCGTGCGGCGCGACGACGCGGCCGCCGCCTCGGAGGAGCTGATCGCGCCGCGGAGCCGCCTCATCCGTATCCCGGCCGGGCCTGAGCGCCCCATACCCAAGACCGAGGCCCGCCACCACGTCGGCACCTTTGTCCAGGCTGTGATCGATCACGCTCTCTCCGAGCGCCGGCGCTACCGGCTCATCCATGCCCATTACTGGCTGGGTGGCCTGGTGGCCGGGGCGCTGCAGCGGGCATGGGCCGTTCCCTGGGTGCAGTCGTTTCACACCCTCGCCGGTGCCAAGCTGGCGGCCGGCCTGGACGTCGAGGACGGTCGTGCCGCCAGGGAGGGGGAGCTCGCCGCCGCTGCCGACCTGCTTCTGGCGGCCAGCCACGCCGAGGCCGGCGATCTGGTCCGGCTGTACGGTGTCCCGCCGTCCCGGGTCTCCGTGATCCCCCCCGGCGTCGCGGTCGCGCCTCCGGCCGATGCCGGTCGCCTGGCAGAGCTTCGCGGCCGGCTCGGCCTGGAGGGTTGCCGGGTCGTCCTGTTCGCCGGTCGCCTGGAGCCCCTCAAGGGCATCGACCTCCTCCTCGAGGCCATGACCCGTCTCGCCGCGGACGAGGAGTTCTCCGATGTCCACTGCGTGGTGG
>JBHELP010000178.1:0-6097 GCA_046263035.1 Candidatus Dormibacteria bacterium
CGCCCCGGGTCAGGCTGGAGCCGACGGCCTCGGTCACGTGCCCCTGCCCCCACTGATCGGCGAGGGACGCCCATACGCCGGCCGGTGAGGGGATGACGTACTGCGGCTTCCAATGGAGCGACACGGCCAGCTGCCAGGCCCCCAAAAGCACGGCGAGCGCCACCACCGGTGGCAACGCCCGGGTGACCGCCCTGCGCCAGAGAGGAGGGCCGCCCTTCTCGGTGAGGGTCTCGAGGAGATCGAGGCCTCGCTCCACCTCGGCCTGATCAAGAGGCCCCGGCCCGCCGCCGGCCGAGCTCACCGGTCCTCCGGGGGATCACCGACATGACCGGCGATCTCCTGGCGGAGCCGCGTCTTGATGGCGGCTACCAGCGGCCCCACGCCGGCGCCGTCGGTTCGGCGATCCGCGGGCAGTTTCACCTCCCACTCCGCCACGATCCGTCCCGGCCGGGAACCGAGCAGCACCACCCGGTGGGCAAGCCGCACCGCCTCACGAACATCATGGGTGACGAGCAGGATTGTGATTCCGGTCTCGTCCTGAATCCTGAGCAGATCCTCATGGAGGAGGTCGCGGGTGATGGCATCGAGAGCGCCGAAGGGCTCGTCCATGAGCAGCACGTCGGCCCGCTGAGCAAGGGCGCGCGCCAGGGCGACGCGCTGGCGCATCCCTCCGCTCAGCTCGTGAGGACGCTTCGCCGCCGCCTCCTCGAGGCGAACGAGCCCGAGCAGGTCCGCCACGGTGCGCGATCGCTCAGCGCGCCCCCGACCGGCCAGGCGCATGGGCAGGGCCACGTTCTGCTCTACGTTCAGCCATGGAAGCAGCGACGCATCCTGGAACATGAGAGCAGGGCGGCGGCCCTGCACCTCCACGGTCCCCACCGTGGGCCTGTCGAGCCCGGCGGCGATGGAGAGCAGCGTCGACTGGCCGGATCCGGATGCACCGACCATGCAGACGACCTGGCCCTGGCTCACATCGAGACTGACAGCCTCGATGGCGACGAAGTGGTTTCGACCGGCAGGGAACGCTCGACCAACCCCGTCGAGATGGATAGCCACGGGGGCCCGCGGTTGGGCCGGCTCGATCCTCAGCGGCGCGGTGAGCGCGGTCATCCGCGACCCAGTCCCCGGCTGCTCACCGCGGGCTGACCACGTTCACGAAGAACCGCGTTGAGGCCGCGCACGTCCAGGAGCCCGTTGAGCGTCGCATCGCTCAGCAGACCCACGGCCCTGGCATCACTCGCCTCCCTCTGAAGAGCCGAGGCCAGGGGATCGGCGTCGAAGGTGAGATGTGCCCATGCCGCGGCCAGGACGGGGCCGTTGAGGCCCTTCTGCGCGAGCCGGCCCAGCGCGGCGTTGGCCGCGGCGGGCGCGTCGGCGGACCCCCGGAGGACGTCGATGGTGTCCAGCTCCCCACGGATCAACCGGTTGACGACGTCGGGATGGTCCCCAAGGAACGCCGTGGAGACGATCAACATGCTGGTGGGGAACCGGCCACCCGGCCAGAGGTCTGCCTCGTCGACGAGCACCCTTCCCGACGACTCGACCACCAGCCGGCTGGCGTAGGGTTCCGGCACCCAGGCCGCGTCGATGGCGTGACTCTTGAAGAGCTGGAGGATGGTGCTGTTGTCGGTCGGGGCGACAAGGGCGTCGCCCCCGCCCTGGGGGCTGGTTTTCAAGCCCCTGTTTGCCAGCCACTTCCGCAGGGCCACGTCCTGGGTGTTGCCGAGTTGGGGTGTGGCGATTCGCTTGCCGCGCAGGTCGTTGGAGGAGGTGATGTGCCCATCCCCCTGGACGACCAGGGCGGCGCCGCCGGCGGTCGCACCGGCCACGACCCTGATGGCCTCGCCGTGGCTCTTGGCAAACGCGTTGATGGCCGGGCTCGGACCCACGAAGGCGGCGTCGAGTGAACCCGCGAAGAGAGCCTCGATGGCGGACGGTCCGGCATTGAAGGCCTGCGTCCTCAGAGTCGTCCGGGGCCCGAGGGCTCGGGCGAAGTAACCCTGGGCGACACCCACGAGCGCCGGTGCATGGGTGAGGTTGGGCAGGTAGCCCAGACGCAGCGTGGAACTTTCACCGCCGGCGGCCGGCGAGCCGCAGCCGGCCGCGATCACTGAGGCGCCCATGATCGAGAAGGGGAGCAACCGGCGCTTCGCAGGTGGGCGGCCCGAACGCGGCGTCTGAGAGTGGCGACGGCGGCGCGCAGGCCCATCGCCACCGGTGAGGCGGCTAGGCCCAATGCCAGAGTTGAGGAACCTAGGTCCAGTGCCACCGGTGGGGCGCGCAGGCCCATCGCCACCGGTGAGGCGGCTAGGCCCAATGCCAGAGTTGAGGAGCCTAGGTCCAGTCCCACCGGTGAGACGCGCAGGCCCATCGCCACCGGTGAGACGCGCAGCCCCATCGCCAGCGGCGTAGCGCGCAGCCCCATCGCCACCGGTTAGGTGGCCGGCTTCATCGCCACGGGTGAGGGGCATAGACCCGTGCCCCGGCGTGAATGCATCAGGGATGGGCATGGGCCAGCCATTGTGGTGGGAGCGATATGCTGGGAACAACCGAACATGTCCTATTCTTTTCATCGGTGAACCCGAAGAATCGACGCCGAGCTCCCCGGGCCCGGCTCACCTTCGAACAGGTCCGGAGCTTCGCGGCAGTAGCTTCCCGCGAGCACATCAGCGACGCCGCCGATGCCCTGGGGCTGTCGCAGGCCACAGTCAGCGAGCAGGTCCACGGCCTGGAGAGGGCCCTCGGAGTTGACCTGCTCCAGCGAATGGGTCGCGGGGTGCGGGTCACCGATGCGGGCAGAGATGTGCAGCAGCTGGCCATTCCCATGCTCGATTCGCTGCGAGCAATCGAGGCGATGGCCGATGAGCACACCGCCAGCCCGCGGGGTCCCGTCCGCCTCGGCGCCGGCCATGTTCTGGCCGCCCACCGTCTCGCCGGCTGGCTGGGCTCATTCGTGGCAGACAATCCGCATGCCGATGTGGAGATCTCTCTTGGAGGGCGTGGTGAGCTTCTCGAACGGCTGCGTGGTGGTGCCATCGACGTCGTGGTCCTAACCGGGGCGGCCGCCCGCCACGACGATCTGGAGACCATCGTCCTCGAGAAGACGGAGCTGGTGCTGGTCGTCGCCGCCTCTCACCCCATGGCCCACGACCCCGGCGCCGACCGCCGGCGACATCGCCACCTCGCCCATGAGCATGGCAGCGGCACGGAGGTTCTAACCCGCGGCCTGGTGGGAGAGGAGCAGGCGGCGGATCGTGTCCTTGAGCTCGAGGAGGGAGCCCTGATGGCGGCGCTTCGGGCGGGGCTTGGCTGGACGGCGATGCCTCGCGCCGTCATCGACGTGGATCTCGCCTCGCGCGCCCTCGTCATCATCCCCCACGGCGGTCCGACCGTGATCCAGCGCTTCTGCGCGGTTCGCCGTCCGGGCCCCTGCGGCCACCTCGAAAAGCTTCTCTGGAGCCATCTCACCCGCTTTGCCGAACGCGTCGCGGTGACTGAGGGATACAGCCCGGCCTGAGCCGTTCCACATCGATGATGCCGCTGGGGACTTCGGGCGGAGCTACACATAGTTGTGTACACTAGCTGGTGCCGGGGCACCATCACCGGCGGCGTGAGGGGGCGCTTACGTCAGCGATCTCGTTGGAGGACCCCTCATGCTGCGTCTATTCATGCGCATTGCCGCGATTCCCCTACTGACACTGGCGGTCGGCGCCCTCTGGCTGCATTTCTCGGACGTCGGCACCATGCCGAGCCAGACCAGGCCCCCGGCGGCGAGAGCTCCGGTGCCGCAAGGCGGCGGCCCCACGTCCGTTGCTCAGCCGGCGACGCCCACACCGAGCCCTATGAAGAGCGCACCCAGTGATGCTGTGGACCTCAGCCGGCTCGGGCCGGACCTGTGGCGGCGCCTGAACACCGACGCCAGGGCCAACTCTGTCGGCGAGTGGACGATGGTGCAGGAGCTGTCCGCGGCAATCCGCAGGCAGGTGGAACAGCTTGCGCGACGCTCCGGATCCGAGGCACGGCCATGAGCACCGCGAGTCCCGGGAGCCGACAACGTTTTGATGGGCGGCAGCGTTCACATGCCCAGCCGTTCGCGGAGACCCGCGACCATCACCTCCCGAGAAGCGTCATCATCCGCGCCAGAGTGAGACAGCGTCGCGCGGGCTGGCCGGCGTTCACAGGGATCAGAGCCGAGGATCGGGAGCGTCGGACTGCCCGGTGTTCCCGAGACGATCTCGCGTGAGCCTGACCTTTCGGCTTCTCTACGGAATCGGCTGGACGCCGTGGAACCGGGACACGGTGGGACAGCCGCTTCGGAAACTGGTTGACGGCTGGCCGGCCACACATAGCCCATCTGTGCTGGATCTCGGCTGCGGCGTTGGAACGGACTCGGTTTTCCTCGCCTCTCACGGATGGGCGGCCACGGGCGTCGACATTGTGCCCCGGGCGCTGCAGGCGGCTCGGCGCCGGGCCGCCGCCGCCGGGGTCGAGGTGCGATGGGTGCGCGCCAATGTGAACAGGCTGCTCGAGCTCGAGATCGGGCATGGCTTCGACCTGGTCCTGGACATCGGTTGCTTTCACGGCCTCAGCGACCGTGACCGGGAGCGCTGCGCCACGGCAGTGACCGCGATCACGGTCCCTGGGTCGAGGCTGTTTCTTTTCGCCTTTCCACCCGGCCGCCGCCCCGCACATCGCGGTATCAGTGCCGATCAGCTCCTCCACCATTACGGAGCCGGCTGGCGGCTGACCTTCGCAACTCCCGACCCGGAATCCCGCTTCGGCAGCCTCAAACCGACGTGGTACTGCCTCTCCAGGGTCTAGATATAGAGGGAGCGATCCGCTCGCAAGTAACCGCGTGGCCATCCTCGGCGGGATACTCCACGAGCGCCACGACACGGGAGGCCACGAAGCGGCGGGCGTGCACGGGCTGACCGCCTCGGGCCACTTCCGTGACGTCGACGACGGCCCGGCCGGAGGAAACCTCGACCCGGCTGCCGGCTCGAGTCGCGGCGATCTCATAGAGCCTCACGGTGCCGCCCGCATCGACGCAATCTCCACGCGGTCGCCCCTCATGCCATCTCCGGCCGCCCGGCGTCGCGATTCCTGAGATAGCGCTCGATGTTGCGGGTCTCCGCGCCATCCGCCAACTCCTGCTCCGGCACTGGGGAGGGACGTGAGGACGGCCCGCTCGGGGAGGGCTGCACACCGCGCCGCGGACTACGACCGAGCTTATCGAAGAGGGTCAGCCCCATGGTGTCGCTCCTCACACCGGCACGGGCCCGCACGGACGTCTGGCAGGGGATGGAGCTGTCGTGCCACACGCCGCAATAGCTGCAGGGAAAGATGAGCTCTGACATGGTGGAAGTGTTCCAACGAGGCCCCTCGCTCAAACTCCATCGCCAGCCGCCGGTCCTCTGCCTCAGCCATGGCGCTCATGGATGCATTGGTCGGCCTCGATGCACTCGAGCGGAACGACGGCATGAAAGGGCGCATAGAGGACGGAGAAGTGCTGCTCGAGAGCGTCGCGGATGGCCAGCGCCTCAGCGGCGGTATCGGCACGATCCCGAGCCGCACCCGGACCGGGCGCGCTCTGCCCGGCTCGGGAGCCAATCCAGCGTGCCCAGCCACGCGACTGGCTGGACAGCGCTGCTCCAGCCTCATTCAGCGTTTCCGGGCTGGTCCCCGGCCACTGGTATGAGCCGACGGCGGTCCATTCATCCGAGTTCAGCTGCTCCAGGATGGCGAGAAAGCGCCTGACCTGATCGGTGTTGGGTCCGTAGTTGAGGCTCCTATCCCACACGATCGCTCCTCCATGTCGGCCGGTCTTGGACCACCCAGATGCGGTTTACGACAGGCGCGGTTACGTCAGTATGGAGCGAAGTGCGATGCCCGCGACCGGTCGGCGACGCGGTGGCGCAGGTCAGCCGATGCCGCTGCCCCTGGTGAGGTCCCCCAGCAACCGGTGGCACTCAACGGCTCTGCTGGCGTCCTCGGCCTTGCAGCGGTGGATGAACTCCTCCACCTCCTGATGACCGTGGGCGTCCTCGCGGTACTTGTCGTATACCTCGGCCGCCTTGAGGGCGTGGTACTGGATGCT
>JBHELP010000179.1:0-10391 GCA_046263035.1 Candidatus Dormibacteria bacterium
ACCCTGAGCGAGGTCTTCCATCAGCTCGAGGAGCAGCGGGTCGCCCTGGACAAGATGGTGCTCAAGCCCAACATGGTGGTGCCCGGCAAGAGGAGCGGCGAGGAGGTGGGCGTCGAGCGGGTGGCCGAGCTCACCGTCAAGGTCCTCCGCGAGACCGTGCCCGCCGAGGTCCCCGGCATTGCCTTCCTCTCGGGAGGACAGAGCGCCGAGCTGGCAACCCGGCACCTCAACGCCATGAACGCCCTGGGCACGAACCCGTGGACCCTGAGCTTCTCCTATGGCCGCGCTCTTCAGGATCCCGCCATTGCCGCATGGGGGGGTCAGGCTGCCAACCGGGAACGCGCCCAGCAGGCGCTCTGCCTGCGGGCCCGCCTCAACGGCGCCGCCAGCCGGGGTTCGTACAACGATGCCATGGAGGAGGCGGCCTAGCCTCGCCCCAATCAGTCCTGGTCCGGCACCCCGTCGGGCGCGAGGGCGATTCTCCTGTCAAGTCACGCCCACGAGGTGATCGCCATCATCGGCAGGGGACCCGACGAACCCTGCGCCCAGATGCAGCGGGAGGAACTCTCCCAGCCCGATCAGGTGCCTACCGCCGGCTGAGGATGCCCAGGAAGGTCGAGTAGCCACCTGAGTACCAGGGGCGCAGGCCCTGGTCGACGACGTGCTCGCGAACCGGACCCATGGCGCCGGCCGCCGCCGCAACCGAGCCGGCCGGCTCTCCTCGCAGGGCAGCCAGGGCGATCAGCGCGGCCCCCAGCGCCGCATCGATCTCGGGAGCGCTGACGACCGTCCGCCGGAGCACGCTGGCGATGACCGTCATCCAGGTGGGGCTCCTGGCACCGCCCCCGGAGACACGGAAGGTGTCCCAGTCGGGAATTCCCCGTCCCAGCAGCCGCTCGATGCCGTAACGGATCACGTAGCCGGTGCCCTCCAGAATCGCCGCATGGAAGGCGGGATGATCCGGAGGGGGGAGGCCGAAGCCGGCAAACCCAGGGTCGTTCACCGGGAACCGCTCGCCTGGACGGGCCAGTGGATAGGCGGCGGTCTGAGAGGGAAGCACGGCTTCCTGATCCTTGGCACGTAGGTCGGCCCCCGGCTGCAACGCCGTGAGCACTCCCCCACCGGTGTTGCTCGCCGCCCCCGGCAGCCACAGACTCTCGGCCAGCCGGTGGGCATAGGCGCCGGCGGGGAGTGTCGGCGGCCCGCCGAGAGCGGCTGTCTTCCAGGCCACCGTCGTGCCCAGTGAGATCGACCAATCGCCGGGGCGCGGGGGACCGGAGGCCAGCTGCATGGCGCACCCATCGGTGACGCCTCGGACCAGGAGGGCATCCGGCGCCACGCTGCCGGACGGCATCCGGCCACAGGGACGACCGGGCATGACCGGAGTGGGAAGGAAGCCGGGGGGCAGGTCGGTAGCCTCGTCCGGCCAGCTCTCTGCCATGGGGTCCCAGCCCAGTTTCAGTGCGCTCGTCCAGTCGGTTCCGCCCGGTTCGGCACCAAGGGCCTCCAGAAGCGCGTCACCCGGAGGCACCACCCGGACGGAGGCGTGTACCAGACGGTGCCACGCGGCCACCCGCGCCAGTCTCCCACCGTGCCGGCCGTCGTCGTAGGCAATCGCCTCAGCCGCCGGCTCACCGTGGAGGTTGCGAAGGCACAGCGTCCCCGAGGTCGACGACACCAAGACCGCCTCGGGGCGGTGATCGCCGCCACAGGCCTGGGCCAGAGCGGCCAGGGCTGTGCGCATGATCGCCCCGTCGTCGAGCAGATGGCCACCGTCCTCCGTCCGCCTGCCCGTGGCGAGCCGCATTCCAGAGCGGGAGACCAGGTCGCCGTCGTCATCGAGAAGCACCACCCGGACACCGCCTGTGCCCACGTCGATGCCCGCAACGCTCACAGCGGCCGCGGCGGCCGGCGCCGCAGTGACCGTGCCATCGGGAGGCAGGACCTCCTGTCCGAACTCTGGAGGCAGGACCTCCTCCCGTCCGCGTTCTGGAGGCAGGTCCTCCCGCCCGGGCTCTGGAGGCGGGACCGCGTCCCCTCCGCGGTCTGACGGCAGGGCCTCCTCCCGTCGGAGGCCGGCCGCCTGTTGACCGAGCGCTGTGGCCGGATCAGCGTCCGGTCGGGGCGGTCGCCAGGCGGCTGTGGATCCAGCGCTCCAGTGGCGGCCCGCTCTCCCATGAGGTGATCAGGGCGTGACGCGGCTCCGGGCCGGGATGCCAGACCACATGCCACAGGCGCTCGGTGTCAATCACGACCTGGCGTCCGCGGGGGAGCGAGATGCGGCTCTCCGTGGCCGGATCATCCCTGTCCTCGCGAAGGATCATGTAGGAGTTGGGATTGTCGGTCAGCTCCAGCCAGGAACGCACCACCCAGCCCTCACCCTCGGGGTTGAGCCGGTTGTTGTCGTCAAGGTGCAGGCGCTTCAGGGCGAGCTCCTCATCACTTGGGTTGAGCTTGATGACCCGCACGCGGCCGAAGACAGACCCCACCGACTCGACGTAACCCACCAGCGTCGGGCACTTCTCGCGGTTGGCGGTCCAGATGCCATCCTTGTCGGGCTTGCCGTGATCCCAGAAGCCGGCGCACTCCATCTCCCCCTTCGCCGAGGCAATGGGAGCGAAGTTGGTGTCGCCACCGCTCTTCCAGTCCTTGTACTCCAGACTCTCCCACTCGGCGGATGGGATGGGCGGACCACTGTAGTCGTCCAGGACCACGAAACCCTTCTCGGCCAGGATGTCAAGCTTTCGATGCATGGGGGGCCTCCTCAACACTGTCTGTCAACCACCGAGAGGTTATTCCACCGGGGCACGGAATCGCCTCTCGATCACCTTGGCGGACGGTCCCCCGGGTACCGAGCTCGTTATTCCACCGGGCACGGAGTCGCCTCTCGATCACCTCCACTGGCGTAGACTCCGGCCGACGCGGGAGTAGCTCAGCTGGTAGAGCACAACCTTCCCAAGGTTGGGGTCGAGGGTTCGAGCCCCTTCTCCCGCTCCACAGCGCACACAGGAAGGGATGCCGCCCGCACGCAGACGGAGCCCAAGCGCGCATCTGGTGCTAGGCTGCGAGCAGTGGTGCTCTCCTCACGTCGTCGACTCGGAAGGTTTGTCGCCACTGCCGGCGCCGCCGCCATGCTGCTGTCCGCCTGCGGAGCGCCGGCTCCGGGTGCGCGGACGGCCGGGAGCGGCGCGGTCAACGAGGCTGCCGGGGCCTTCCAACCCCCGGACGTCACCGTCACACCTGCCGACAAGAGCGGGCCGGTGCGGCTCAACGCCCCGGTCAATGTCCGCGCCACAGGCGGCCGCCTCGAGTCCATCACCGTGCATCAGGAGGGTGACCCCACCTCCCTACCGGGCCGCCTCTCCGCCAACCACCGGACGTGGACCGCCTCGGACTCACTCGAACCCAACGCCCACTACGTCGTCGAGGTCAACGCCACCAGCCCGGGAGGCGACCGCACATCCTCGCGCACCACCTTCACGACCATGAACGCCGATCGCCTCACCACCGACGCGAGGCCCGGCGACGGTGACACCGTCGGGATCGGCATGCCCATAACCCTGCGTTTCAACGCCGACGTACCCAGCCAAAAGCAGGCTGACTTCATCAGCCACGTGGCGGTGCAGTCCGTCCCGTACGTCGCCGGCGCCTGGCACTGGTTCACCAATAGCGAGGTTCACTGGCGGCCCAAGGACTACTGGCCGACGGGGACCAAAGTGACCGTCAGCGCCAACCTTCGGGGGCTCGAGGCGAGCGACAACTTCTGGGGCCTGGGCAACTGGACCTCGTCGTTCACCGTGGGCGAGAAGCATGTGTCGGTCATCGACCCGGTCTCGCACCTGATGCAGGTGTATCAGAGCGACCAGCTGGTGCAGAATTGGCCGGTGAGCGCGGGGAAGCCCGGCCGCGACACCATCGGGGGAACCCTCGTCGTCCCCTACAAGACGCCGGACGTGCTGATGGACTCGCTGAGCATCGGCATTCCCCGGCAATCGCCGGAGGGATATTACCAGCACGTTCTTTGGGATACAGCGATCTCGGTCAACGGCTTCTACGTTCATGCCGCTCCCTGGTCGGAGGCCTCTCAAGGTTCCGCGAACGTCTCCCACGGCTGCGTCAACCTCAGTCCCGACCGCGCTCAGACCTTCTACAACTTCAGCCAGATTGGCGACATCGTCGAGGTCAAGAACAGCCCGCGCACGGCCGACTTCGGCGACGGCGAGGGTGACTGGCAGATCCCCTTCGAGCAGTTTGCCAACAGCGGCGGCGTCATCGCCGCCCCACCCGCCCACAATGTGCCCGGAGGAGTCTGAGCCGCCCTACCGCGTGGTCCCCTGTCGCCGCGCCAGAGCGCTCCGCAGCAGGCGGCGCTCGTCGCGGTTGACGGCGCCCACCAGGGCAAGCGCCGCGATGTAGATGACTGCGGCGGCAACAATCGCAACCACGAGGTGCAGCCGCCCCAGGGGGTGGATCAGGTACAGGAACAGGCCCATGGTGAGCCCGGCCACCACGATCCTCCATGACAGCCGCCACACGGCCAGAGCGGCGAGCTGGGAGCGCAGCACAAACCAGCCGATGATGACGAGCGCCATCTCCGCGATCACCACCGCCCAGCTGGCACCGAGATATCCGAAGGGAGGGATCAACGCAAGGTTGAGACCCACATTGATGAGTAGCCCGGCGAGGGCGATGTAGGCGAAGACCTTCTGCCGGTCGATGGCGTTGAGCGTGGCGGCGAAGGTGTTGTCCACGAACATGAAGCCGATCGCCAGGGCCAGTATGCGCAAAGACGCCGCAGACTGGGGAAACAGGTGGAAGACCTCGTTCAGCTGGGGGGCAAGCAGGAAGGTCCCCACGCTCAGCGGCCACCCCAGCGCCGCAAGCACCTTGAAAAGCTGCCCGGCCAGCGGAGCCACACGATCGGGAGTGGCGCGGTGATACACGGACATGATGGGGAAGATCACCGCGCGCAGGGTGACGGGCACGAAGAGAAGGGACTCGAACGGCTTGTAGGCGAGGCTGTACCACCCCACCTCCTGGTATGACCGGAAGCGCTGGAGGATGGGGATGTCCACCTTGAAATACACAGTCGTGAAGATGTAGGTGATGGCAAACGGAAGCCCGGCCATCAGCCATGGCCGCAGCAGGCCGAGGTCCATCTCCCAGCGCGGCCGGATGATCCCGGTTGCGATGAGCACGACGGCAAAATAGAGGGCGGTGAAGGCGTAGCTGATGGCATAGGCCCACAGGAAGTAGGCGACACCCTGATGGGTTGCGGCACCTGCGATCACCAGCACCAGCAGCACCAGGCTCTCCGGAATGATCGAGGCGATCTCGAAGCCGAGCCGCTGGAGCGCGTAGAGGGTGTTGCGCAGAAGCAGCGAATAGCCTGAGAGCACGAGGACCGCGAACGTGGGCAGCAGCAGCGAGGTGAGGCCGGCGACGTAGAGCACGCCCGCCAGAAGGGGGAGGCAAGCCACCAGTAGCAGCACCTTGGCCGACATGACGGTGTTGAGGAATCGGTTGATGGAGTCGGGATGGCGGGCTCCCTCACGAACATAGAGGGAGCTCAGCCCCAGGTCGGCGATCACCGAGATGAGCAGCCCGTAGGTCACCGCCGTCTGCAGCCGGCCGAACCTGGAGTCGCCGATGGCGTTGCCCATGGTCACCACCGTCACCAGGGCGACCAGGCGGGAGGCGACCCGCACGGTGAGGATGAGCGCGCTGTTGCGCACGGCTCGCGGGCCAACGCGCGCCGGCGACGGCTCCGGCTCGGTCAGCCCTGAATCGGCGGCCGAGGAGGTGTCGTCCAAGCGGCCCATTCTAGGGAGGGTGCGACGGCGGGACCAGCTATAGGTGCACCGACCTTTGGCCCCCGGACAGCGTGACCGAGTGCGGAAATCGCCCACCATCAACCCGTCGACGGCGGGTCTCGAGGTGGCCTGACTGCTGCCCCCCAGGCGGTGACTCCGGTGTGGTCCCGGGGTGTCGCACCCGGCGGCTCTCCACGCGTCGCTCCAGGCGAGCGCACCTCCTCTGCCACTCCCCCGTCCACAGGGATGCCGGGTGGCGGCGCTGAACACCCGCGACGGGTGAATCGGGCGAGCAGAGCCGCTGCACCCGGCGGCACACCGCCAGCGCGGCATTGAGGTCGCCGGCTCGTTCACGGCCCACGGCCACAGCCCGTGCGGCACGGAGATCGGTGGCTCGCGTGTTCCAGAGCCCCTGCCAGATCTCCACCGCCTCCATCCGCTCCGACGGCGAGCGACGGGCCAGCCGGCGCGCCAGGTGATGCCCCGCCCGGCGTGACCAGGGCTCCTCGCCTGCCTCCAACGCTTCGCGTAGGTGATGCTCCGCGTCCAGGAAGCGACCGAGGTTGTATCGATCAGCGGGATGGATCGGCTTCACCAGATGACCGCCGACATGGGCGGCTAGACGAGATCCGAGCACCATGGTGGTGCAGAGGTCGAGCTCGTTATGGACGACCACGCCGCGGAGCAGCGCTGCACAGCCACTCCGAAGCCACGTCCGGTAACGGGCCGGCGCCTCGCACCCCGGCACATCACCCTCGCGCTCGTACCCCAGCAGGCCCCCCTCCGCCTGGCGCAGAGTGCACACGCCGAGACGATCGCGGAAGAGGCGCCGCACCGGCCCCAGGAGATCGGCGTGGAGGGGATCCTCCAATCCCGCCGGCGGCAGCCGGTTCACCACGCAGCGAGCCACCAGCGCAGGGACATCGAAGCAGCGGCCGTTGTAGGTGACGATGAGCCGCCGCCGCCGTAGCCGGCTGATCAGGGCTGAGAGAAGCGCCGTCTCACCCTCGGGATCGGCGAGCAACAACTGCTCGACCTCCAGCCTGTCACCGGCGGGGGTTCCCAGCCCCACCAAAAAAGCGAGGACGCCACTGCCACGCAGGCCCAGGGTCTCGATGTCGAGAACGACAACCTCCTCCTCCGCCGGTGTCGTTACCCTCCCCTCCGGCGGCAACCGGCAACCGAGGCCGAGGAGGCCCTCCGGGCCCGGCGCCGCCTCCAGACCCGCGCCGTTCAGCAGAGGACGCAGCCCCACGGACACCCGCCGCACAAAGGCTGTTCCCCCGGCTGCCCGTTCAGCCGCGAACCCAAGGGCCGCGGCCCGCTCCGCGGAGTCGAGCTGGAGTTCGGACGCCGGCGGGCGGCGGGTCGGGGACGGTCGCGGCCATGCCTGACCGTCACTGTTTGGAGATCGCGGAGCGCCAAGCCCACCCAGTGCAGAGATGCGAGCCCGAAGCGAGTCGATCTGAGCGCGCCGCTCCTCAATGCCGAGGACCATGCCCTATGGCTCCGCTGCGGCACGCAGCAGCAGCGCCGCCGAGCTCTTGGGATCGGCTTCGAAGCCGTCCCGCCGCGGACCCGGGCCGACGCAGGAGGGGCAGCCGTGGGTGCACGCGCAGCCCTCGAGGATGTTCAGGGCCCGGCTCACCAGCTCGCCGTGAGAGTGATGGCAGCGCTCCGCGAAGCCCACGCCGCCCGGCACGGCGTCGTACAGGAACACCACCGGCCAACCGGCCACATCTGCGGCGAGCCTCCTCCTGGTGCCCGACCCGCGACCGGCCGTGACCTCCATGGGCTCCCAGGGGGCCGGGACGCCCAGGAGCGGGGGTGAGCCGATGGCTCCCCCCACCACCGGACGCCCGCGGGGCTCGACGTGGATGCCGAGATCACGGGGGTCACACATACAGAGCAGGCAGGCGGCGCTGTGCAGGAGGCGTCCGGCGCCGGCGAGGCCGCCGTCGAGGGCCGCCCCGGAGAGGCGGCCCAGCCTGAGCGGGTCGTGGGCCATCCATGCGGCAGTGGTATGGAGGTCCTGCTCGGGGAGGACGATCGGTCCGGATCCGATGTTCTCGTGGCTGAAGAAACGCACCTTCCTGTAAAGGGTGGCCAGCCGGCTGATCCGCACCTCACCGAGACTCCGCCTCGTGCGGGAGGCGGCGACATCCATGTATCGCTCCAGGACGGTCAGCTCCTGGTGGGTTTCGGCGAGCGTGTAGTGGTCGACGGACACGGGGTGCACATAGGCGCGCTTCTCCTCCCAGTCGAGGCGCTCCACGTGGAACTGGGCGCCCTCATGGAGATAGATGGCGTCGTCGTGCACCAGCACGGGGGCGGAGAACTGGTCCACCTCGCCGATCACCCGAGCGTGGGCCCCAGCACGCCCTCCCCCGCTGCCCGCCCATGGCCCCTGGGGCCCCTGGCCGGGACCGTCGGGGCCGGTGCTGGTGTCGACGATGACCACGTTGGCGGCGCTTGCGCGGCGCAGGCTTATCGACTCGGCGGGGAACGCATCAGCGCTCCAGTGGTAGCGGTCACCGGAGCGATGGACCAGACCATCCTCCGCAAAGCACTCCAACAGGTCCCCGGTCCTCTCGGAGCCGGCGGTGCCAAAGCTCTCCCCCTGTCGGAAGGCGAGCTCGAAGGCGGCCGCCTGGAGATGGCCGCCGAGGACCAGCAGGTTGTCGGCGTTGATCAGGCCGTGCTCGGGGGGGGCCTCCAGCAGGTAGGCCGGGTTGCGCACCAGATACTGATCGAGCGGGCTGTCGGTGGCGATGAAGACGCCGAGTGAGGCCGTGTCCCGGCGCCCGGCGCGGCCCAGCTGCTGCCAGGTAGCCGCCACGCTCCCCGGGTAGCCCACCAGGACGGCCGCGTCGAGGTGGCCGATGTCGATGCCCAGCTCCAGGGCGTTGGTGCTGACCACGGCACGGACGCTGCCGTCGCGCAGGCCGGCCTCGATGGCCCGGCGCTCCAGGGGCAGATAGCCTCCCCGGTAACCCCGCACCGGCCCGGCGCGGCCGTGCCGGCTTGCCGGTGGAACTCGCCGCAGGTAGGAGAGGAGGATCTCGACGCTGCTCCGGCTGCGCGCGAAGGCGATGGTCTGAAGATCGCGGCGGAGGAGCTCGGCGACCAGGCGGCGGGCCTCGAGAACGGCCGACCGGCGCACTCCCGAAAGGTCGCCTGCGGACGGAGGGTTCCAGAACCAGATCCGCCGCTCCGCACGAGGCGCTCCGTTGCGGGTGATGCAGGTCACAGGCCGTTCCAGCAGCCGCTCGGCCAGCTCGCCGGGATTGGCAATCGTCGCCGAGCAGGTGATGGCCACCGGACTGCTGCCATAGAAACGGCACAGCCGGAAGAGCCGCCGGAGCACGTTGGCCAGATGGGATCCGAACAGGCCCCGATAGGAGTGGAGTTCGTCGATGACGACGTAGCGGAGGTTCTGAAAGAGCCTCACCCAGCGCGTGTGGTGGGGAAGGATCCCCGAGTGGAGCATGTCCGGGTTGGTGACCACGATGTGCCCCTCCTGGCGGGCCAGACGGCGGACCCCCGGCGGCGTGTCGCCGTCGTAGGGCGCTGCCCGCAGGCCGTCCGGCAGGTGTGCGGCGAGATCCTGCAGGGCGGTGAGCTGGTCCTGGGCGAGCGCCTTGGTGGGGAACAGCCAGAGTGCCCGGGCGCTGGCATCACGCAACCAGGCGTCGAGCACGGGGACGACGAAGCACATCGACTTCCCCGAGGCCGTGGGCGTGACCACGGTGACGTCAGCGCCGTTGAGGGCCGCCTCGATCGCTTCAGCCTGGTGCGCGTAGGCGCGCGTCAGGCCGGCGTGCGCCAGCGCCTGCCGCACCGTGGGATGAAGACCGGCGGGCCAGGGCAGGTGGCGCGCCGGTGCGGCGGGCAGGACCGCCTCATGGACCAACCGGGATGACACGAGGGGTGTGCCGCGCAGGTCGTCGATCGCTGCGGCGACGCGGTCGATCGGCAGGGTGGTGGCCATGGCGGCGCTAGCCTAGCGAACATCCGTTCGAACCGCAACTCCCTGCTCCAGCCCGAGCACGGATTCGGGCTTCCAGGACTAATGACCCCTCCCGCTCATCCTTTGCTCCCGGACTGCTCCAGCCCTCGGGCAGGGGGCTCAGGCGGCGCTGACTGTACCGGTGAGCTTGGCGACGATGGCGTCGGCCACCTGCGAGGTCCCCACCGCGCTGGGATCGTCCCGGTGCGGCTTCATGTCGTAGGTCACGGCGACGGACTCGGCGATGACCTGGGCGAGGGCGGCCTCGAGGCGGTCGCCCGCCTCGACCTCGCCGATGTGCCGAAGCATCAGCACCCCGGTGAGCATGAGAGCCATGGGATTGGCGCGGTTCTGCCCCGTGTACCGGGGGGCACTGCCATGGGTGGCCTCGAAGACGGCGATGCCGTCACCCATGTTGGCGCCGGGGGCGAGGCCGAGACCGCCGACCAGGCCGGCGCAGAGGTCGGAGAGGATGTCACCGTACAGGTTGGGCATGACCATGACGTCGTAGAGCTCCGGCTTCTGTACCAGCTGCATCGCCATGTTGTCGACGATGCGGTCCTCGAACT
>JBHELP010000180.1:0-11263 GCA_046263035.1 Candidatus Dormibacteria bacterium
ACGTTGTGCTCCAGGTACACCAGGGGCAGATCCCGACCGGGCCGGCGGCCTCCGAGCCACTGCTCGGCCTGGTCCAGCTGCGTGCTGCTCTGGACGATGACCACGTCGACCTCGGCATGGCGGCCCTGCTCCGGCGTCACCTCCTGGACACGGTCGGGCCACGTCGCCCGGCGCCGTCCCTGAGGGCTTCCCGGAGTCACCGGTAGCAGGTACTGGTGGCGGCCCTGAACGAGGTTGGTGGTGTAGGCACCGTGGACGTGCCAGACCATGACGGAGAGGGCATTTTCCCGGGCAGCCCGGTGGTCGGGCCGAGAGCCCCCCACGGCCCCAGGAGGCCTCCGTACGGTGTCGTGCATGCGGGGGTCCAGCGTGCTTATCATGGCCTTGCTTCTACAGCAAGATTGTAGTACGAGTGCTCAGCAAAGGGTTTGCCACAGCAGATGAAGATCCTTGGCATCAACGCCATCTTCCACGACCCGTCCGCTGCTCTTGTCGTCGACGGGAGGATAGTCGCGGCCGCCGAGGAGGAGCGCTTCACCCGGCGCAAGCATGGCAAGGAGGCAGTGCCCTTCTCGGCCTGGGAGGTGCCCCAACAATCGGCTCGCTGGTGTCTCGAGGACGCCGGCATACGGCCCTCGGAGCTCGACGCCGTGGCCTACTCGTACGACCCCTCGCTTATGCCCGGTCCGAACGGCGATGTCACCGCGGAGTCGTGGGAGCCGCTCCGGACCCTGTATGCACAACGTGCCCCCGGCTTCCTGGCCACCGCGCTGCCCGGCCTGAACCCGGATCGCGTCCGCTTCGTTCCCCATCACCTCGCCCATGCCGCCTCCGCCTGCCTGGCCTCGCCCACGCCGACCTCCAGCGTCCTGGTGCTCGACGGCCGCGGTGAGCGCACATCCCACCTGGCGGCGCGCTGCCACGGGGGCCGGATCGAGTCGCTGGCGGCGCAGCGTCTCCCCCATTCACTGGGGCTGCTCTACGAGGAGTTGACCGAGCGCCTGGGCTTTCGCCGCTCCTCTGACGAATACAAGGTGATGGCGCTGGCGGCCTACGGTCGGCCGGCCCACCTCGACCGCCTCCGCGATGCCATCCGCACGACCGATGACGGCGGCTTCACCGTGGGATCGATCGACTGGCCGGAGCTGGCACCGGCGGCCGTCCCGGGAGAGCCGCTCGTCGACGCCCATGCCAATCTGGCGTGCAGCGTCCAGCGGCGGCTGGAGGAGGTGATCCTCGAGCTTGCCCGCTGGCTGCACGACCGCACCGGCGACCGGCGGCTGACCATGGCCGGTGGCGTCGCCCTGAACTGCGTGGCCAACTCGCGGCTCCACTCGGAGGGCCCCTTCGAGGAGGTATGGGTCCAACCCGCCGCGGGCGACTCGGGAACAGCCCTCGGCGCCGCGCTGTACACCGCCTCCATGCACCGTGAGTCCGGCGGCGGGATGTCCACGGCCGCCCTGGGCCGCTGCTTCTCCGACCAGGAGATCGGTGCCCGCCTGCGGCTGGCCGCGGTGCCCCACGAGCGGCCGCATGACATCGCCGACGCGGCGGCCGCCATCCTGGCGGGCAATGGGATCGTGGCCTGGTTCCACGGTCGCAGCGAATACGGCCCCCGGGCCCTCGGCCACCGCAGCCTGCTGGCCAACCCACTGGATCCGCGCAACACCAGCCGCCTCAACGACATCAAGGGTCGCGAGCAGTTCCGCCCCGTTGCGCCGGTGGTCCTCGCCGAGCGAGCGGCCGATGTCTTCGACGGACCGCTGCCCAGCCCCTACATGCTCTTCGTCCAGCGGGTGCGACCGGAGTGGGCTGACGTCATACCGGCGGCGGCCCATGTGGACGGCACCGCCAGAGCCCAGACCGTGGATCGCGGCGACGAGCCGCTGCTGGCGCGGCTGCTGGAGTGCTTCGAGGCACGCACCGGGGTGCCCGTCCTCATCAACACCAGCCTCAACACCATCGGCCGGCCCATTGTCGACACTCCGGGCGATGCTCTCGAGCTCTTTGGCTCCGCGCCCATCGACGCCCTGGTGGCGGGCCCGTACCTGGTCTGCCGGCCCGGGGTGGTGGCCGCATGACGGCGCCACGCTACGACGTCGTCATACCCACGGTGGGCCGCCCCTCTCTGAACACCCTGCTCACCGGCCTCCGCGGTATGGGTGGTCCCAGGCCGGAGAGAATCATCGTCGTCGACGACCGGCGCGGCGCCAGGCGCCCGCTTCCCCTCGGCGACACGGCGGGCGAGGGTCTCGTGGTGGTGGCCTGCGGCGGCCGGGGGCCGGCAGCTGCTCGCAACGCCGGCCGGCGACGCGGCTCGGCGCCCTGGGTGACCTTCCTCGATGATGATGTCGAGCTCCTGCCAGGATGGGCTGAGGCACTGGAGCAGGACCTCGCCTCGGCACCCGCGGGGGTGGCCGGGGTTCAGGGCCGCGTGGTGGTGCCACTGCCCACGGGCCGGCGGCCGACGGACTGGGAACGCAATGTCGCCGGGCTGGCCCATGCCCACTGGGCGACCGCGGACATGGCTTTCCGCCGGCCTGCGCTGGCCTCGGTGGGTGGCTTCGACGAGAGGTTCCGGCGCGCCTACCGCGAGGACTCCGACCTGGCTCTGCGGCTCATGAGCGCCGGTTGGAATATGGCTCGGGGGACGCGAGCCGTTCTCCACCCGGTACGCGCCGCCAGCCGCTGGGTGAGCCTCACCACCCAGACCGGGAATGGCGATGACGCCGTCATGCGGGCCCTGCACGGAGCCGGCTGGCGGAAGGCCTGCGGTGCCCATGAGGGGCGCCGGAGCCGTCATCTGCTGGTCACCGCCGGCGCGGTCACCGCACTCACGGCCGCTCCGGTGCATCGAGGCCTCTCGCGGGCTGGGCTCACGTTGTGGGCATCGCTGACGGCGGCGTTCGCTCGCGAACGTATATCCCCCGGCCCTCGAGACGCCGCCGAGGTCGCCACCATGATCGCCACCAGCATGGTCATCCCTCCCCTGGCGTGCCTCCAGTGGTTGCGGGGCTTTATCCGAGCGCGCCGGCGGGCCGGCTCGGGCCCGTGGACGGCAGCCGATGCCGGGATTGATCGAGACGCGCTCCCCGACGCCGTCCTCTTCGACCGGGACGGGACGCTGGTGATCGACGTTGCCTACAACGGCGATCCGGGAAGGGTCAGGCTGATGCCGCGAGCCCGGGAGGCACTGGGGCGCCTCCACGCACTGGGGATCCCGGTCGGCGTCATATCCAACCAGAGCGCCGTGGGTCTGGGCCTCATCACCACAGACCAGATGGAGGCCGTCAACCGCCGCCTCGGTGAGCTGGTGGGTCCGGTGGCCACCTGGCAGATGTGCCCGCACACGCCGGAGGCGGGCTGCGTCTGTCGCAAGCCGGCACCCGAGCTGGTGGAGCGGGCGGCCCGCCAGCTTGGTGTCGACCCCGCTCGCTGCGCGGTGGTTGGTGATATCGCAGCCGACATGGATGCCGCCCGGGCCGCCGGCGCTCGCGCCGTCCTCGTGCCCACCGCCGCCACGGAAGCCGCTGACGTAATGGGCGCCCCGGCGACGGCTCCTGACCTCTCCGCCGCCGTCGATCTCATCGTCTCGGGCGCGCTGTGAAGCCGCATGTCCTCGTGGCGCGCCTGGACAGCGCCGGCGACGTGTTGCTCGCCGGGCCGGCGATCCGAGCGGTGGCCGCGGGTTCCCGCTGGGTGACGCTGCTCTGCGGCCCCCGGGGGCGAGAGGCGGCCGAGCTGCTTCCGGGGGTGGACGAGGTCCACACCTTCCTGTCGCCCTGGGTCGATCACGAGCCGCCCGATGTGCGGCCCCAGACCATGCTCGAGCTGGTCGACTGGATCCGCGGCATCTCCGTCGACGAGGCGATCATCCTGACCTCCGAGCACCAGAGCCCCCTCCCCCTGGCCCTGCTCCTACGCATGGCCGGGGTCGGAACGATAGCCGGCACAACCGACGACTACGCGGGCTCCCTCCTCGATATCCGACACCAGGTGGGCGATCGTGTGCACGAGGTGGAACGTTCGCTGTCATTGGTGGGGAGGCTCGGCTATCGACTTCCCGCCGCCGACGACGGACGCCTGCGCATCCGGCGCCATGAGGGCCGCCACGCCTTGCCCCCCAAGCCGTTCATCGTGGTTCACCCGGGATCGGCCGCGCCGGCGCGGACCTGGGCTCCCTCCACCTGGGGACGCCTGGTCGCGGGGCTCCATGAACGCGGTCACCGGGTGGTGGTCACCGGCAGTGCCGCCGAGGAGGGGTTGGTCCACGCCGTTGCCGGCGAGCCCCGCGAAGGCGTCACTCCGCTGGCGGGGGGCACCACGCTGGCCCAACTGGCGGACGTGCTCGCCGGGGCCGCGGTGGTAACCGTCGGCAACACCGGGCCGGCCCATCTGGCGGCCGCCGGCGGCACTCCGGTGGTGTCCATCTTCGCGCCCACCGTCCCCGCCCACCGATGGAAGCCCTGGCGGGTGGCCTCGGAGATCTTCGGAGAGCAGCAGATCGAATGCGCGGGCTGCCGGGCAACCACGTGCCCCGTCGCCGGGCATCCCTGTGTCGAGACGGTGGCGCTGAAGGCGGTGATGGATGCCGCCGAGCGATGCGCCGGCATGGCACCATCCATGGTGCCCGAGCCGGACGAGGCCTGCGCATGAGGGTGGCCATGGTGTCGGAGCACGCCAGTCCCCTGGCCCGCCTGGGCAGCCGCGACGCCGGTGGGCAGAACGTCCATGTGGCGGGACTGGCCACGGCCATGGGGCGGCTGGGCGCCGAGGTCGTTGTGTACACCCGGCGCGACTGCCCCACACTGCCCGCGCGGGTGATGCTGGCCCCCGGCGTCTGGGTCCAGCATGTGGACGCCGGCCCTGCCCTCCCGGTCGCTCGAGACGACATGTTCCCATGGATGACAGAGTTCGCCGCCCGACTTGCGTCGCTGTGGACTATCGATCCCCCGGACATCATCCACGCCCATTTCTGGATGTCAGGCTATGCCGCCATCACCGCCGCCCGAGGACTCTCGATCCCGGTGATCCAGACCTTTCACGCCCTGGGCTCGGTCAAGCAGCGACATCAGGGTGAGGCCGACTCCAGCCCGCTGGAGCGCCTCGCGGTTGAACGCATGATCCTGGCGGCCGCGGATCATGTGATCGCCACGTGCAGCGATGAGGTGGGAGAGCTCGTCGGGCTGAACGCCGACCGGCAGCGGATGTCGGTTGTGCCGTGTGGCGTCGATCTCTCCCTCTTCGCTCCCGACGGGCCACTGGAGCCACGCCGCCCTGGCTGGTTCCGGCTCGCCTCGGTGGGGCGGCTGGTGGAGCGCAAGGGGGTGGCCGACGTCATTGCCGCCCTGACCCACCTACCCCACACGGAGCTGGTGGTGGCCGGCGGAGGTGAGGCCGCCACCTCCGGTGCCGACGTGGAACGGCATCGCCTGGCCGCCGTCGCCCGGCGCCACGGAGTCGAGGACCGGGTCCATTTCCGGGGCCGCATCGGTCGCGCCGACGTGGCCAGGCTCATGCGCTCGTCGGATGCCGTGGTGTGTGTTCCCTGGTACGAGCCCTTCGGCATCGCCCCGATCGAGGCGATGGCCTGCGGTACGCCGGTCGTGGGTTCCGCCGTCGGCGGCCTGCTGGACACCATCATTGACGGTGAGACCGGCGTCCTGGTGCCTCCGCGTGATGCCGCGGCGCTGGGCGCGGTCACGCGCGAGATCCTCGACGACGATGTCCGCCGAGCCGCCATGGGCCGGGCGGGAGCGCGGCGGGCGCGACGCCACTACAGCTGGGCGCGGGTCGCCGGCATGACCCTGGGCGTCTACGGCGGAATTCAGGCGGGACGTGCCTCTGAATCGGTGGAGGCGGCCGCCCGGTGAGCGGCGGGCAGCTGGGCCCGCCAAGCCCGGGCCGGGGCTGGACGGCGGGAGATGCGGCTCGGCAACTGGTGCAGCGACACGTCGCGGCCGTGGCCGAGACCCTCCCCCAGATCGAGAGGGAGTCCGACCGGCTGGCGCGCTGGGCCCGTGTTCTCGCGGCCACGCTGGAGCGTGGCGGGCGGCTGCTGGCGGCGGGCAACGGTGGCAGCGCGGCCCAGGCGCAGCATCTGACAGCGGAACTGGTGGGACGGTATCAGGACGAGCGACGCCCCTTCAGCGCCATCGTGCTCCATGGTGATGCATCCGCGCTCACGGCGCTGGCCAACGACTACGGGGCGGAGCACATCTTCGCGCGTCAGGTCAGCGGCCACGGCCGGCGCGGCGACATCCTCATCACCCTGAGCACCTCCGGGGAGAGCCCCAACCTTCTCGCGGCGGTGCGGGCCGCCCGCTCCGTGGGGATGGTGACCTGGGCCCTGACCGGGCGGCCGGGCAGCCGTTTGGAGCGAGCCTGTGCAGACGCGCTGTGCGTACCCGGAGCATCGGTGGCGACAGTGCAGGAGCTCCACCTGGTGGCGATCCATGTCCTCTGTGAGATCTTCGACGGTGTGATCGGTGGCGACCGCGTCGACTCGTCCGTCCCCGACCGCCACCAACCGGCCACCATCGCGGACGTAGGGGCGGACTCATGAACCGCCCCCTGGTGGTGATCGGCGACGCCTTCCTGGACCGCGACCTCGACGGTCTCGCCGAGCGATTGGCACGGGACGGTCCCTGTCTGGTGGTTGACGATGCCGTGGAGCAGGTGAGGCCGGGCGGCGCCGGGCTGGCCGCACTTCTTGCCACCTGTGGTGCTCGTCCCGTCTCCCTCGTCACCGCGCTGAGTGCGGATGCCGGCGGTGATCGCCTTCGGGGCCTGCTCGCGGCCGCCGGCGTGACCGTCTTCGACCTCGGCCTGGAGGGGCCCACGCCGGAGAAGGTCCGGGTCCGCTCCGGCGGCCGGATGCTGCTCCGGCTCGATCGCGGCAGCCGGACACCCGCGGAGGTGGGCCCCCTCAGCCAGGCCGCGGCGGCGGCGGTGGCGGAGGCGGCGGCGGTGCTCGTGTCCGACTACGGGGGGGCCATCACCCGAGCAGCGAAGCTCCGCGAGGCGGTGGCCGTACGGGTCGGCGACATCCCGGTGGTGTGGGATCCTCATCCCCGCGGCACCGAGCCCGTCGCGGGCACGCTGCTGGCGACGCCCAACCTGAGCGAGGCGGCGTATCTCAGCGGAACCGCTCCCAGTACCTGCGCCGCGGACCTCATCGCTCAGGGCAGGGCATTGGCGGCGCGTTGGCAGGCGGCCGCAGTCGCCATCACCCGCTCGGAGCAGGGGGCGTTGCTGATGGCGGCCGGCGGTTCGGTGGTCAGCGTTCCCGCCACTGCGGTGGACGGGGACCCCTGTGGAGCCGGGGACAGCTTCGCGTCGGCGGTGTCCCTGAGCCTGGCAGAGGGAGCGCCAGTGGACGACGCGGTCGGTGTCGCCGTGGCGGCCGCCGGCCGTTTTGTCGCCGCGGGTGGCGTCTCGGCCCTCGAGCGGTCCACCGCCTTCGTCAGCGAGGTCATTGCCGCAACACCCCGTTCGGCGGCCAAGCCCCCCACCTCTCTGGAGGTCCCTGACAGCACGGCGCCGGCTGCCGGAGACGGTTCCTTCCGCCGGTCTCCCTCCCCGTCCCGCGCCGCAGCTGAGCAGGTGCGCACCCGAGGTGAAACCGTGGTGGCGACAGGAGGGTGCTTCGACCTGCTTCATGCCGGCCACCTGTCCGTCCTCCGCGGGGCGCGCTCGCTTGGCGACTGTCTTGTGGTGTGCCTCAACTCGGACACCTCCGTGAGAGCGCTGAAGGGACCGGGACGTCCGGTGGTACCCCAGACAGATAGGGAGGCGATGCTGCGGGCCCTGCCCTGGGTCGACGACGTGATCGTCTTCGACGAGGCCTCTCCGGCGGCCGTCCTCGAGCGGCTGCGTCCCCACATCTGGGCCAAGGGCGGCGACTACGCCGTGGACGACCTCCCTGAGACGCGCCTGGTCCAGACATGGGGTGGGCTTGTGGTAACCCTCCCCTACCTCGAGGGCCACTCGACCACACGCCTCCTCGAGCAGGCTGCTCATGAACGCCTGTAGCGACCGGCGGTCCCGGCGCCGGCCGAGCTGACGGGGTACGCCGCGGTCAAGCCCGCTACTGATCGCGACGCCCGCGTGGCGGTGGTGCTGATCACCCGCAATCGGGTGGAATCCCTGCTGCACAGCCTCAGCCGTCTCCAGGAGGAGTCCCGCGCCGCTGAGGTGATCGTGGTGGACAACGGATCCGACGATGGCACCACGGAGGCGGTACGCCGGGCCCATCCCGGCGTACGTGTCCTGGCCCTTGATCTCAATGCAGGCGCGGCGGGCCGCAACGTGGGTGTGACGGCCGCCGGGACGCCCTATGTCGCATTCGCCGACGACGACTCCTGGTGGGCACCGGGGGCGCTCCCTCGAGCGGCCGACCTTCTCGACGGGGATTCGAGGCTGGCTCTGATCGCCGGACGCATCCTTGTCGGTGACGAGGCCCGTACCGATCCCACCTGCCGGCTCATGGAGCGCAGCCCCCTTAGCGCGGGGCGTCCGCTCCCCGGGCCGGCGGTGCTCGGCTTCATCGCCTGTGGCGCCGTGGTACGTCGCCGGGCCTTCCTCGACGCCGGGGGCTTCCACGACCGGTACGGGGTTGGCGGTGAGGAGACGCTCCTGGCTCTTGACCTGGTCTCGCGAGGGTGGGATCTGACCTACGTCGACACCGTGGTGGCGCATCATCACCCCTCCGCCTCACGCGACCTGACCTCACGACGGCGGCGAGAGATCCGCAACGACATCTGGACGGCCTGGCTCCGTCGCCCGCTTGGCTCGGCGGTGGAGACGACTGCCACGGTGATGCGCGACGCGGGCATCTCACCGTGGCCACCATTGTTCGACGCCATTGCCGGGCTCCCCTGGGTGTTGCGCCAGCGGCACGTTGTCCCCACACGAGTAGAGGCCGACATCCGCCTTCTCGACATGTACCGCGACCGCGACCAGGTGAGCTGATCACAGCAGTAGCCGGGCCAGCTCGCCGGCGTCGGCAGCGGATCGCGCGACGGAGGTTATGCCACTCCCCGACGTCCACGTGCTGTGGAAACCGGCCAGCTTGCCCTGGCGGGTGTCGAGGATGACGTGGGGGATGCCCATGAGGAGGCAGAACACGTGACCGTGGAGACGGTCGGTGATCACCACCTGGGCTGCGGCGAGAGTTCGGCGGCCCATCTCGACGCGGCGTCGGGCCACCAGCGCCTCGCCCGACGACCGCCAGCGATCGAACCGGTGCCTCAGGCGCATCCGGTTGTCGATGAGGGGAACGGTGACCGCCGCGGCGAGCGCCCTGTCCCGAAACGTGGCGGGCTGTGCCCAGTCGATTACCGGGATGGTGCCCGAGGCTCCGTCCGGCCGGTGCAGTGACTCCCGGTCTCCACGGCTGAGCCAGAGAATGGGGGCTGTGACGGGCTCGCGCCGGGCAAGCTCGAGCTCCAGGGCCAGGTCGGGACAGAGGACGGCGCTGGCGGTGAGCTGCGCCCTCGCCTGTTCCAGGCTGCCGTGATCTCGGCACAGCAGGGTGAGATCGCCGTGCCGACCGAGGACCGTCCGAGCTTGGGCGAGCAGGCGGGGGCTGGTGAACCAGATGCTCTGGGGCAGCTGGACGATGCGCCGATCGGGGAAATCCAGGATGACGCGCTCCCGGAATGCCTGCTCCGCCATCCAGAGATCGCCGAGGTTGCCTCCCCCGCTGAGCAGGATGACATCCACGGTCTCCGACAGGGAGCGAAGGCGGCGTGAGGAGTACGTACGGCGACCGGCGGTGTGAACAATCCGGCAGCCGAGCCGGTCCAGACAGCGCCGAGCGCCCTCCCAAATCGCCGAATCGCCCACGTTCCCGTAATGAGGGAACCCCAGCAGCGCCACCCTGCTTCCCCGGGTCAGAAGGGGCCGCAGCGCCTCGTCGATGCGGGCGCGAAGACCGAGGATCAGCTGCCGTCCCGCAGGATCCTCAGAGCCCAAGGTGCGCGCGGCGAAGACCGCCCACCAATCGACCGGCGCGCAGCGCCAGGGCTTCGATCCAGCGCTGGCGGCGCCGCCGGAAGAGCAGGTCAGGACAGTGGACAAGGATCCAGCCCCATGCCATCGCGGCCCGCGCCATCGCGGCCCCGCGACCGGTATGTGCGTGGTACTGGCGCAGGAGACGACTGTCGGTGAGGCCGTATCGGTACCACTGGACCACGAGTGACGCGGTGCTGTCCCGGCCGCGCTTCCGGACCACGGCAACAGGGATGAATGCCAAGCGGAAACCAGATCTCAGAGCCCTCCAGGACAGCTCGACGTCCTCGGCTCCCCCGACGTAGCGCTCGTCCCACCAGCCGAGCGTACGCAGCACCTCTGCCCGGATGCCAAAGTTGGCGCCGGTCAAGTAGGGCAGCTCTCCGAGGGCTCGGGGAGCCTCGCCATGGGGCGGCATGCCCAGGCTTGGCAGCCGATCGTCGAGTGGCTCGATGGGACCGCCAACCAGGTCGGCGGTCGCCAGGCCCTCGACCATCTCCGCCAGCCAGACGGAAGTCACAATGTCGTCGGAATCGCAGTAGCAGATCAGCGGGGCGGCCGCGGCGCGGGATCCGACGTTGCGTGCATGGCTCACGCCGCGCCGCCCCCCGGCATTGACCAGGCGGAGGCGCGGAAGGGACCTCTGGCACAACCCGACCACCTCCGGCGTGCCGTCCGTGGAACCGTTGTCGGCAACCACCACCTCCCAGCTCCCGGTGTATGTCTGCGTCGCCAGGGCCGCCAGCTGCTGCCCCAGCGTGGCGGCGCTGTTGAGGGTGGGAATGACGACGGTCACCGACGGGACGGCCACGGGCACGCTCATGGGACCTCTGACCGTACCCGTCGAAGCGCCCGTGCCGCGAGAAATCGATCCAGGGCGCGCCGGCCGCGGTTCCGGTGAACGGCGCGCCGCAGATCCTCCAGCCAGGTGCCCGACAGTCCCCTGGCCTCAGCCTCACTCAGCGCCAGCTCCTGGGTCCGGCGGCGGAACGCGTTGCCGGTGGAGGAGAGGAGTGTCCCGATGGCGGTGTCGCCGATGGGGCTCCAGAAGCACTCCGCTTCACGCCCCAGCGAGCGGAACGCGAGCGCCGTGCCTAGACATTTGGGGCAGCAGCCACAGTTGCGATCGTACCGGGGTCCCGAGTAACAGACCCTGAGGAGTCGGCGGGCCTCCGGCCACTCGAGCAACTCGCTGAGCTTCTCGGTGCGCTCGGCGTCCCCGTCGTGGAGGATGGCGAAGTTCGAGCTG
>JBHELP010000181.1:0-3180 GCA_046263035.1 Candidatus Dormibacteria bacterium
CCATACCGCTCGCGGTGGCCGCCCTGGGGTTGAGCGGTTGCATGGATACAACTATCGTCACCCAAGCTACGCCTCCGCCCATCACGGGGCGCGCGCCGGGGGGGCACCCGCCCGGTCTCACGGGGGACAACCTGAAGCTCAGTGAGTTCACGGATCTTGTCGGCAAGGGACGGGTTCAGAATGCCACCCTCCTGGAGGTCGACTCCTTTGTCATCGGCAATTACACGCGCCCGGACGGGTCGACCGCCGATTACAACGCCCCCTATCTCAGGGAGGGCCAAGGCGACATTGTAAAGCTGCTGCTGGACAACAAGGTGGAAACCACCATTAATCATCAGGGTCGATAGGTCGAAGAGAACCGGTCTACCACCCACTCGCTCTGCGTTGGCGAGTTCACGCCACGGCGTTGAAGGGCTGGACGGCTGAACGACCCGGCGTTACCGGTTCAATCCTGGCTCTCGGCCCATGGTGATACGAATCAGCAACTCGGGTCTGTTGGCCATCTGCGGACTAGCAGCCCGTCCCGGTAACGGCCGAGGAAGCCAGTGATGGCGCTCGTCGAAAATCGCCAGACCTGCTCGCCGAAATTCCCCAGGTGAGGAGGTGAGGGAGGGTACATCATCAGGTCGTAAGGGGCATCACCTCCCGTCCTTTGAAACAGCCGCGAGCGCCATCCTCGGAGCCCGCGGGCGGCGGAAATCGCGCTGATGACGACGAACGCGTCATGGGCGCGGCGCTGAGAAGCCACAGGAGCCCCGGAAGCTGGTCGACATGACCTGGGACACCTGGCTGATCCGGCTGTGCACGGGTCACAATTCGACCCTCACGGCCTGACGAAGCTGCTCGGTGCGGGCCCGATGCGCTCGCATCCGGTACGAATCGCCGTTGATGGTCACCAGGGTGCTCTTGTGCAGCAGCCGATCGAGCATGGCCGCTGCGACCACGGGGTCGTCGTTGAAGAGCTGACCCCAGGAGGATATGCCCCGATTCGAAGTCAGGACGATCGAGCCCTTCAGGTACCGTTGGGAGACGACTTGGAAGAGCGCCGCCGCAGCCTCGCTGGCCAGCGGAAGGTAGCCCAGCTCGTCAATTATGAGTAGCCGCGGGCCGGCGAAGAACCGCATCATCTTCGCCCAGCGGCCCTCGATGGCGGCACGGTGGCAACGCGCCGCCAGGTCCGCCGCTGTGGTGTAGTAAACACGGTACCCGGCCTCCACCGCCCGGTGTCCAAGTCCCAGTGCCAGCATCGTTTTGCCCACGCCGGGAGGACCGATGAAAAGGACGTTGGCGGCCTCCTCGAGGAAGCGCAGCGTGCCCAGGTCCTCGATCAGCTTGCGGTCGACGCTGGGCTGGGCGTCGAAGTCGAAGTCCTCCAGCCGCCAAGGCGCCGGGAAGGCCGCGAAACGCAGCCGGGCATTTTGCCGCCGATCCTCGGTGGCGGCCACCTCCGTGGCGAGCAGCCGCTCGAGGAAGGCGGTGTGGGTGAGCTTCTCGCCAGCAGCTCGCTCCAGCTCCTGCGGCAGCGCCTCGGCCGCATCCTGGAGGCGCAGGTAGGAGAGATGGCCGCGCAGCTTCTGGTAGCCGCTCGTTGCCGCCGTCACATGGCCACCTCAGCCAGTTCCGCATAGCGGGAGAGGTCGACGACCACCTCGTCGTCCGTGGCGGCCGCGAGGACCGCTGCGGCGGCTCGCGCCTCAGGCCCTGGAGGGCGGTTCTCCTTGCGCCGACAGGGACGGGCGGTTGAGAAGGCTCCCAGGACGGCGGTCTCCAGCGCTGCCCGATGCTCGGGGAGCCGGATCGTCTGACCAGCGCCAGGCCGGGCCAGACGATGCTGTGCCAGCCTGATGCCCGCGATCATGGAGAACATTCCCAGGTCCTCAGAGCCCAGCCGGTGGCGCAGGGTCAGCTCGTGGCCGGCCAGTCCGGGCGGGACCGAGTACGAATTGCCACGGAACTCCACCAGGGCATGGCTGTTGACGATCCGGGTGACCTCCATGCCCGCCGGGTACGGCAGAGCCGGCAGTGGTAACAGCCTCTCGGTGAGCACGGCCTGGCCGACGGTGGTCCCGTGGCGCTCCCGGGCGTCGCCGATGGTGCTCTGGAACTCCTCGAAGGCGCGGGTCGCCTGCTCGAGGTCGCTCACGGGTGCGGTCCGCCACCAACGCTGGGTGGCAAAGTGATTGGCTTTTTCGACACCGCCCTTCCGGTTACCCCGACGAGGTGGACAGATGTCCACGCCCACCCCGTAATGCTTGGCGACGGCGGCGAAGGTGGCCAGCACCCGGGCCGTGCCGATGGTCACCACCGTCCCCATGCGGTCGAAGCGCCAGCGGCGGGCGGTGCCGCCCAGCTGTCTCAGGACGGCGTCGATGGCCTGAATGAGATGAGGCTGGTCCTCCGACTCGGCGAACACGCCCCGGGTCTTGCCCGAATGCGAGAGCGTGCCCATCAGCAGGTGCACGTCGCCTTCTCCCCACGGCGACGGCAGCTCCAGCCAGTCCCACTGAATCTCCTCTCCGGGCGGGTGCTCGATCTCGATGGTGTCTCGGCCGCGGACCCCGGCGCAGGGTTCGCAATGCGGTCGCAACCGGCGCCGCCGAATCTCATGGGTGAACCGCTGGTAGCTGAGGATGAAGCCGAGCCGCCGGACCTCGTCGTACAGGGCGGTGGCCCACACGTGGGGATCGTCGCGCAGCCGGGCTCCGACATAGGGCTCGAAGGCGGCGAAGAGGTCGGGGCCGGCGCGACTGCGCCGTCGCTGGGCGCGGTTGTCGGTCAAGGCGACGCGGATGGTCTTGCGGTCGCGGTCGAGGTGGCGGGCGATCGCTGAGATCGTCCAGCCCTGTTTGCGCAGAGCAGATGCTTCCACGGCTTCCTCCGGTGAGAACATGAGGGGGGCTCCTTGGATGTGGTGGCGTTCACCTCCATCATCCGGGGGCCCTTCTCTTTTTTGGGTGATCGGTTTCCACAGAGAGCGGAGTTATCCAACCCCTCTCCCCGTACCCCTCACCCCTTTACTACGACTGGTTTGTAGTGGGGAATTTCAACGAGCAACTCTGGGGAGACTTACACGAGCGCCGTCAAGGGCTCGCAAGGTATTCAACGGGGCTTTCGACAAGCGGCCCCTGCTCATCGCCCGCTGCACCAGCCCGGAGGACGTCCGCGTCTCGCTGGCCTATG